>DATFXI010000325.1:0-3861 GCA_035316085.1 Candidatus Angelobacter sp. | reverse complement strand
CGGAGCGTGAACAATGTTCAGACTGAACAAACTCACGGATTACGGGATTGTCCTGATGGCGCATGTGGCGCGCAGCGATGAAGCCCTGCCGCACACGGCGAGGACGCTGGCCAAAGAAACCAGGATTCCTCTGCCTACGGTTGGGAAGCTGCTCCGCGAGCTGCATGACAGCGGCTTGCTGGTGTCGCATCGCGGCATGAAAGGCGGATACAACCTCGCGCGCGGCGCGGGGGAGATCTCCGTCTCCGACATTATTCTGGCGCTCGAAGGCCCCATCGGCTTTACCGAGTGCAGCGTGGAGCCGGGACTGTGCGGCATGGAACGCCGCTGCGCCATCAAAAGCAATTCGCAGATTATCGGCGATGCTCTGCGTGACGCTCTGGACAACGTGATGTTGTCCGACCTGAACCATGAGTTACCACATCATGAGACCAAGGGCCGGGGCACGTTGATCGCATGGATCAAGCCGGCGACCACCGTTGTGGAAGGAGTGCGATGAGCAGCATTAACCAAATCGAAGATCTGACAAAACAGGAATACAAGTGGGGTTTTGTCACCGCGGTCGAGGAAGACCGCCTGCCCAACGGCCTGAATGAAGACATCATCCGCGCCATCGCCCAGAAAAAGGGCGAGCCCGAATTCATGCTGGAGTGGCGCCTGAAGTCGTATCGTTACTGGGCTTCGCAAGAGCAGAAGCAGGCTGAGCCGAAGTGGGCGAATGTGAAATATCCGCCGATCGATTATCAGGCGCTCTCGTATTATTCCGCTCCCAAACAGAAAAAGGAATTGAAGAGCCTGGATGAAGTTGATCCGGAGATCCTCCGGACTTACGAAAAGCTGGGCATCCCGCTGCACGAGCAGAAACTGCTGGCCGGCGTGGCTGTGGACGCGGTCTTTGACAGCGTCTCTGTCGCCACCACTTTCAAGGAAAAGCTGAAGGAAGCTGGCGTGATTTTCTGTTCGTTTTCTGACGCGGTAAAGGAACATCCTGAGCTGGTGAAGAAGTACCTGGGATCGGTGGTCCCCTACACCGACAATTTCTTTGCGGCTCTGAACTCCGCCGTCTTCAGCGACGGGTCGTTCGTCTATGTGCCCAAGGGCGTACGCTGTCCCATGGAGCTTTCCACTTACTTCCGCATCAACGCGCAGAACACCGGACAGTTCGAGCGCACGCTGATCATCGCCGACGAAGGCGCAACCGTCAGCTATCTGGAAGGCTGCACGGCGCCGGTGCGCGATGAGAACCAGTTGCACGCGGCCGTAGTCGAGCTGATTGCGCATGACAACGCGACCATCAAGTACTCGACCGTACAGAACTGGTATCCGGGCGACAAGGACGGCAAGGGCGGGATTTACAACTTCGTGACCAAGCGCGGCAAATGCCTGGGCAAGAACTCCAAGATTTCCTGGACGCAGGTGGAGACCGGCTCGGCCATCACCTGGAAGTACCCGAGCTGCATTTTGCAAGGCGACAACTCGGTGGGCGAGTTTTACTCGGTGGCGCTGACCAACAACTATCAGCAGGCCGATACTGGAACCAAGATGATTCATATCGGCAAGAACACCAAGAGCACGGTGGTGTCGAAAGGAATTTCCGCCGGCCACGGGCAAAACACCTACCGCGGCGGCGTGAAGATTCTGAAGGGCGCGACCGGGGCGCGTAACTACACGCAATGCGACTCGCTGTTGATCGGCGACAAGTGCGGCGCGCATACCTTTCCGTACATCGAGGTCCGGAACGCGAGCGCGCGCATGGAGCACGAAGCTTCGACTTCCAAGATCGGCGAAGACCAGATTTTCTATCTGCAACAGCGCGGTATCTCCAAGGAAGAAGCCGTGTCCATGATCATCAACGGCTTCTGCAAGGCGGTGTTCAAGGAGCTGCCCATGGAGTTCGCGGTGGAAGCGCAGAAATTACTCAGCATCAGTCTTGAGGGGAGCGTCGGATAAAAGTGAGCTTACTGGAAATCAAAAACCTGCACGCCTCGGTGAACTCGAACCAGATCCTGAGAGGAGTTGATCTCACCGTGAACCCCGGTGAAGTGCACTCCATCATGGGGCCGAACGGCTCCGGCAAGAGCACGCTGGCCCAGGTTCTGGCGCGGCGCGAGAACTACGAGATCGCACAAGGCTCAGTCCAGTTTGCTGGCAAAGACCTGCTGGCCCTGAAGCCGGAAGAAGCGGCGTGCGAAGGTCTGTTCCTGGCGTTTCAGTATCCGGTGGAGATTCCCGGCATCAGCAACGCGTATTTCCTGCGCGCGGCGCTGAACGCGATTCGAAAGTCGCGTGGCCAGGATGAACTTGACGCCATAGACTTTCTGCCGCTTTTGAAAGAGAAGATGCGGCTGCTGGAGATGGACGAGAAGTTTTTGAACCGTCCGGTGAATGAAGGTTTTTCCGGCGGCGAGAAAAAGCGCAACGAGATCGTACAGATGGCGGTTTTGGAACCGAGACTCGCTGTGCTCGACGAGACTGATTCCGGCTTGGACATCGACGCGTTGAAAGTCGTGGCCAAAGGCGTGAACGCCATGCGCAGTAAAGACCGTGCCTTTGTGGTGGTCACGCATTATCAGCGATTGCTCAACTACATTGTCCCCGACTTTGTTCACGTGCTGGTGAATGGACGCATCGTGAAATCGGGCGGGCCGGAGCTGGCGCTGGAGCTAGAAGCGAAGGGTTATAGCTGGACGGAAGCGGAGCCCGCGGGGATTTCGCGGTAGAGATGCGATACGGTCGCGTCTTGAGACGTGGCATGCCACGTCTCTACCGGGAAGGGAAGTAAGACGTGAAGAAGAGCGCCATTATCGATGCTGTTGCTGTGGGGTTGGCCAAACCTGTGGTTCCGCTCGGCTACTCTACCGAATTCGGCGACTTCAGCCAGCGGCTCAAGGACCAGGCGTCCTGGCTGATCGCTCTGCGCCGCGAAGGCTACACGCAGTTCGCCGAGACTGGTTTTCCCACAACGCACGATGAAGACTGGCGCTTCACGAACGTCTCGGCCGTGGCGCAGACAAAGTTCGCGCTGGCGGATGGTGAAGTGCAACCGCTGTCGACTGGAGACCTTGAGCCGTTTGGTGTCTCCGAGTTTGCCTGTTGTCTCGTCTTTGTCAACGGCAAGTTTTCTCGAAGACTCTCGCGCGTTCCCGCTCTGCCCAAGGGTGTCGAAATCAGCAGCTTGGCGGAAGGCATCACTTCACATCCCGCCGCGGTTGAAGGCTATTTAGGACGGCATCTGGATTTCTATCGCGACGCGTTTGCTGCCCTGAACACCGCCTTCATCGAGGACGGCGCGTACGTCTACATCCCGCGCAGCACGGTGGTGGAACAACCCATCTATCTGCTCTACATCTCCACGCCAGACGCAACACCAACCATGACCCATCCGCGCAATCTGATCATCGTTGAAGAAAACAGCCAGGCCACGATCGCAGAAGACTACGTCTCGTTAGGGAGCACAGCCGCCCCCGGCTGTGGCACGCCCGCGCTGTCCAACACGGTCACGGAACTGGTGGTTGGCGAGAGCGCGGTCGTCTCGCACACCATGATCGTGCGCGAGAGCGAGCAGACTTACAACTTCTCCACGCTGCGCATCCAGCAGGCACGCAGCAGCAACGTCGCTTCCCATTCGCTGCTGCTGAGCGGCGCGCTGGTGCGAAACAATGTTCATCCAGTTCTGGCCGGCGAAGGCGCCGAATGTCTAATCAACGGCCTGTTCATGGCCAACGGCCGCCAGCACATGGATAACTACATGCTGGTGGAGCATGCCAGTCCGCATTGCAGCAGCCGCCAGTTTTACAACGGCATTTTGAACGGCCAGGCCCACGGCGTGTTTCACGGGCGGATCATCGTGCATAAAGATGC
>DATFXI010000324.1:0-5268 GCA_035316085.1 Candidatus Angelobacter sp. | reverse complement strand
GAATTACACGCACTCCACTGCCCCTAACCGGCGCTTTGCCGACGTAGTGATTCAAAGGGTGGTCAAGGCAGTTTTGCGAGGACGGGCCAGTCCTTACAGTGACGACGAGTTGTCTCGAATCGCTCGCAATTGCACCGATCGTGAAGACGCGGCGCGCAAAGTGGAGCGGGCAATGTCAAAACGCATTGCCGCTGTCAGCATGAGCGGCTGCATCGGCCAGGTGTTTGAGGCGATTGTGACCGGCCTTACCGACCACGGAACTTTCGTCCGCGTTCTGCAGCCTCACGTCGAAGGCTTACTGGTGCACGGGAATGGAGTTGACGTGGGCGACAAATTGCGAGTGAAGCTGATCAGCACTGACCCGCAGCGGGGATACGTTGATTTTGCGAGGGTGTGAGAAATGCAACGTCCAACGCTGCAGTCCACTGCGGGGTGGAGCAGGCCTTTAGGCCTGCAGTGAATCTGCTCAAGAAGTGACCGCTTCAGCCGCTGAAGTATAAGCTCGATTCCTTGGTTAACCTGAAGGGTTACCGCAGCGGCTAAAGCCGATTTTTCGCGACTGCCTTACCGCAGGCCTGAAGGCCTGCTCCACCCTCTCGTCCTCGGAAGCCTGGGGAAATTGGCTCTAACTCTCACCGCGTGGCGTATGCCCTGATTCCGCTATTTCGAAACTCGAAATACAAGGCGTATTCCCGTCCCGGTTGGCTCGATGGCACGAATTTCCATTTCTGTGCGGCATCGAGAGACAGCCGGGCAAAGTACTTGCTCGGTCCAGGCGAAGCAAGCTCGGCTTCTGCTACTTTTCCGGATGCATCAACGTTGGCCTTTACAATCACCCGGACAGTTCCGGTGATTGTGTCGCTGGCGCTCTTCGGCACGTTGGGCAGGACTTGTTCTATAACGCCAGGTCCGGCGTTGCCGGCGGGCGTGCTGCCGCCGCGACTAAGATTGCCCGCGGCAGGTTGCGGTTCGGTTCGCATGGATGCCAACTGCGGTTTCGCGGGAGTTGCGTCAACACGATTACCGGCCGAACGCGGTTGCTGGCGAGAACCGTGCCCGGCATCCGGTTTTGGCACGTCCAGCCCGCTACGCGAAGCGCGTGCTGGGGACGAAGGCGAAGACGGTTTCGGCTCCGGTCTCACAGCGGCCGCGTACGGTTGAGCCTCCGTCGGATGCCGCAAGAACCTGAAGCCGACAAGCAGCGCAGCGACTCCCACCACGGCAAGCGCCACCGGGAAAGCCGACCGCCATACCCAGGATGTCTCTCTGGAACTGACCGCCAGCGCGGGGCGGGCCTGCACCGGCTTGGCGTGCGCCGGGGCAGGCGGTCTTTGCGGGGAGGGAGTGGCATGCACGATCCGCGGGGCGGGTTGTGGAGGCTTCGGGTTAAGGCGCTCAGCGATCTTCGCAATCGTCAACCGGGATTGCGCATCGAGCCGCAGGCAGCCGCGCACAATCTCTGCGAATGGCGCGAGCAGTCCTTTCGGCAGTTCTGGCTCTGTTTCAGGCGGCCGTGAGGGCAGACGTTGCGTCAAGATCTCGGCCAGGGTCATGCCCAGCGACCAAATGTCGGCGGCTGGTGTCCTTGCTCCGCCCTCTGCTTCTGGCGGATCGTAAACGCTCGGCTTCTCCGCACCGGAAAATGACTCGCCGAGCGGACAAACGCTGTCACTCGAAAGTTTCAGTTGGTCGCTGGTAGCCAGCACGTTGCCAGGCTTCAGGCGGCCGTGTACAAACCCTTGACCGTGCAGGTAGGCCAGCGCGTCCAGTGTAGGCGCGAGCATCTCACGGGTCTCTTGTGCGGTTAGCGGGCGTTCGGGAACGATCTGAGCCAGGTTCTCCTCCGCATATTCCATCACAGCGAAGACCAGATCACGCTCTCCCAGCCGGCAGCGTCCCGTCTCGAGAAGCCGGATCAGGTTGGGATGCGACAATCCTAGTACTGCTCGCCACCGGGCGAGCTGGAGTTCTGCGTTGGCCGGATCAGTCGCAACCAGCTTGATGACCGCAGGCGGACGTTCCCGTCCTGGGTCGTTGGTGATGAAGACACCACTCTGCTCGGAACCGCCAAGATACTTGTTGAGTTGAAACTGATCGTTGACGACGTGGCCTTCCCATTGAGTCCAGGCCTCAGGCATCGTTCCCCGCTTTCTTCCTCCGGACATGAGTCCGGCGGTCGAGTGGGCGCATTGGGAGGATATCACCAGACGAGCGAGGGTGGCATCTGGCCTGTGAATGGATGTGGTACATGTACCACGAGGATTGAGCAGTCAGCAGTCGGCCTGCTTCTGAAATCCCGAGCGGTTGCGAGGGATCCATATAATCTTCGACACTCTGAAGGTTAAAGATCACAAAGCCTTCAGGAACATTTCCACACCGACTCCGGGCACGGTCTCGCCTCGGAAGAGAGCTCATCCTCCTGATTGTGGATGATGATATGGATCCCTCGCTCCGCTCGGGACTTCGGACAAAAGCTGATTGCCGAGTGCTATTTACCTTCCGTACATCGGAAACGCCGCGCTGTCCAGGTCGAGCCCTAATTGAAGTCTGGCGGCTTCGCTCATGCGGCCGGGGTGCCACGGCGGATCGAAGACAACGTCAACATTGAGTTGCTTGACGGTAGGCAGGCCGGCAAGCCGGCGCTGGATGTCGGCCTTCAGAACGTCAGCCATGCCGCAGCCGGGTGCGGTCATAGTCATCTTGATGTCAATCTGGTTGCCGTCATCCACGGGTGCGATGTTGCATTCGTAGATCAGTCCCAGGTCCACAACGTTGACCGGGATCTCAGGGTCATAGACCGTCTTGAGCTGCTCCCAGACAAGCTTCTCAGAAAACTCCTGCGGCGTGGCGCCGCCGGACGTGGAGGCCGAATCGAGTCCCAGGGCGTCGGCGTCTTTCGCGTCAATGCGCACCATGTAGCCCTGTTCGGTCATCACCGTGTAGCTTCCGCCAAGGGCCTGGGTGAGCCTCACCTTGCTGCCCGCGGCCAGCGGATGCGGCACCCCAGCGGGAATCTGTGTGGCTTCGATGGCGCGTGTTAGTGTCAGGATTTCTGAGTATCTCATTCTGTTGATACCGCTTCTTCCTTCCCTTCGAGCGCTGCTCGCAGCGCGTGCCAGGCAAGCGTGGCGCACTTCACGCGGAGCGGAAACTCCGAAACTCCGGAAAAAACCGCCAGCTTGCCTAACGACTCTTCTCCGCGGCCGTGCCCGGTCACCAGATCGTGAAACTTCGAAAACATCGCTTCCGCCTCGCTCGCGCTCTTGCCTTTCAAGGTCTGCGTCATCATTGACGCTGAAGCCTTGGAGATGGCACAACCTGCGCCCTGGAAACTGATGTCGTTAATCGCGCCGTCCTTCAAATCCAAATAAATAGTGAAGTGGTCGCCGCACAACGGATTGAAACCCTCCACCTTGCGGCTGGCCGTTGCCATCTCCCGGAAGTTTCTGGGATGCTTGCTATGCTCCAGGATCACTTCCTGATACAGCTCCCGCAGCTCTGACATCAGCCAAGCACCTCGATCACTTTATGAATGCCCGCCACCAGCGCGTCCACTTCTTCCCGGGTGTTATAAAGACCGAATGACGCACGGGCCGTGGCCGGGATGCCGAAGCGCTGCATCACCGGCTGCGCGCAGTGATGTCCAGTGCGCACCGCGATACCCTCGCGGTCGAGGATCGTACCGATGTCATGCGGATGGATGCCGTCCATAGTGAAGGAGAGCACGCCAGACTTCTCACTGGCAGTCCCCACGATGGTCACTCCGGGAATGGCCTCAATCGCCCGGGTCGCGTACGAAAGCACGTCGTGCTCGTGGCGCTCAATTGCCTCCAGACCCAGCGTTTCCAGATACGCGAGGGCCGCACCGAAACCGATGGTGTCGGCGATGTTGGGCGTGCCGGCTTCAAACTTGTACGGCAGCTTGTTGTAAACGGTCTTCTCAAATGTGACCGAGGCGATCATGTCGCCGCCGCCCTGATAAGGCGGCATGGCTTCCAGCAATTCGGCCTTGCCATACAGCACACCGATCCCCGTAGGGCCATACATCTTGTGCCCGGACATGGCATAGAAATCGCAATCGAGAGCCTGTACGTCAACCGGCAAGCGCGGTGCGGCTTGCGCGCCATCCACCAGGACCGGGATGTTGCGCGCGTGCGCCATACGCGTCATCTCGCGCACCGGATTGATGGTTCCCAGAGCGTTCGAAAGATGCGAAACCGCCGCGATCCTGGTCTTTGGACCCAGGAGTTTCTCAAATTCGTCCAGGAGAAGCTCGCCACGATCGTTGATGGGCGCCACACGCAGCCTGGCTCCCTTTTCATCACAAAGCATCTGCCAAGGAACGATGTTGGAGTGGTGCTCCATGGCCGTGATCAACACTTCATCGCCCGGGCCGACGTGTTTGCGCCCGTAACTTTGCGCCACCAGGTTGATGGCTTCCGTGGTCCCGCGCACGAAGATGATTTCCTTCGCGTCGCGCGCATTGAGGAAGCGTTGCGCCGCGGCACGGACCTTCTCGTAATCCGCGGTCGCGCGCTCGGAAAGCGCATGCACACCGCGATGGATGTTGGAATTGTCGTGGCGGTAGTAGTACTCGATTGCTTCAATCACAGACAACGGCTTCTGTGTGGTCGCGGCGTTGTCCAGGTACACCAGCGGCTTACCGTGGACTTTCTGGTGCAAGACCGGAAAATCACGGCGCACCTTCTCCACGTCAAAGGCGGTCGCCGTAGCAGCGGCGGCGTGAGGGATTTTGGTGGCGGTGCTCATGTTTATCCCACCTCCTCAAAAGCGCGTTCGGCGAGCGCGGACCTTTCGCCCAAAAATCTCGCCGTTTCCGGCAACCACTGGGCCACCAGGCGTTCCACGTGGTCGCGCAACTGGCCGGAGTGCATGCGGTCCAGGCACTCGTTGGCGAAAGCCTGCAGCAGCAGGTGCTTGGCGGAAACTTCGTCCACGCCGCGCGAACGCAGATAGAAAAGCGCGTTTTCATCCACCTGGCCGATGGTGGCGCCGTGCGTACACTTCACATCGTCGGCGTAAATCTCCAGCTGCGGCTTGGTATCAATCTGCGCGTCGTCGCAGAGCAGAAGATTGCGGTTGGTCTGCTTGGCGTCAGTCTTCTGTGCATCTTTATGCACGATGATCCGCCCGTGAAACACGCCGTGGGCCTGGCCGTTCAAAATGCCGTTGTAAAACTGGCGGCTGCTGCAATGCGGACTGGCATGCTCCACCAGCATGTAGTTATCCATGTGCTGGCGGCCGTTG
>DATFXI010000323.1:0-15167 GCA_035316085.1 Candidatus Angelobacter sp. | reverse complement strand
GTGCGGGAAGCCATGCATTATAAGTTCACGCGGGAAGGTGTGGCGTACCTGTTGGCAGTGCTAGTCATCGCTGTGGCCGCGCTGAACACCTCCAATAATCTTCTCTACATTGTGCTGGCGGCAATGCTGGCGGCGATCGTGGTTTCCGGCCTGGCTTCCGCAGCCATGTTGCGCGGGCTGGAGCTGGACGTAGCTGTTCCCCAGAACGCGTTTGCCGGTCGTCCGGTTGGGGTCCGCGTGAGGGTGACCAACACCAGCCTGTGGGCCCCTTCCTTTTCGGTTAAGGTCCTGACTCCGAACACCCGGGAGAAAAACATCTGGGAATGGGAAAAGACGCATTTCGTTTTCCCCCGGCAGAAGAGATGGGTGCAGTTGCCGGATTATGTCTTGCGCCGCAAAACGCCTGCGCCTAAGCCGGAGAAAATCCTGACCCAGCCGGTGTACTTTACGTTCGTCGCCCCGCGGAGCTCGGCAGATGCGGAAGTGGAGCTGGTATTTCCCCAGCGTGGGCAGTATGCGCAAGACGGCTTCAGCCTGGCCACTCGCTTTCCGTTCTCGTTTCTGGTAAAGAGCCGAAAGGTGGAACTGGAGCGCGAGTTGCTGGTCTATCCCGCAGTGCACACGCCAGGCGAACTGCTGGACCTTCTGCCGCGGATTGTTGGCGAATTCGCTTCTTACGTGCGGGGACGGGGCAGCGAACTCTATCGCATTCGCGAGCATACGCCGCAAGACCTGGCCCGGTACGTCGACTGGAAAGCTACGGCCAAAACCGGGTCGCTGAAAGTGCGGGAGTTCACGCGGGAAGACGAACGCCGCCTGCGCGTGGTCTTTGATAATCCTGAGCCCGGGCAGGTTTCCCCGGAAGCCTACGAGAATGCGGTCTCCCTGGCTGCGAGCCTCGCTTGCCACTTCCGCGCCGAGAACACAGACCTTTCCTTCGCCGGCTCCGATTACACCGGCGGCGACGATCTGGACAGCTTTCTTCGCTACCTGGCGCTGATCCAACCCGGACCGCGCACCTGGGTGCTGGAGTTGCTGACCGTTTCTCCCGACTTCAACCTGATCGTGACCGCGCGCAAGCCGGGGAGCATCCCGCAGGCGCTGTGGGATTGCTCGTACGTGATTTACATGTAGTCGCCCCGATGCTAGCGCGAGCTTTCGTCGGAGCCAATGGAGGATCGATGCGGGTAACGCAATTGGTGATTCGCAGTGAGAGTAAACCCGGCGCGCTGGCGCAAATCTGTTCCGAGCTTGCTAAGGTGGCGGTCAACATCACTGCCATCATGGCTGCGCCGGAGCAGACCCATGGCCTTCGCATCGTGCCTGACCCACCGGCGGCAGCCAAGAAGGTGCTGGATTCTTTGCAGATTGCATACATGGAAGAACAGGCGCTGGCGGTGCGAGTCACGGATCGGCCTGGCGCTCTGGGCCGAGCCACGCGCAAGCTCGCGGCCGCGGGCATCAACATCAACTATGCTTACGGCTCGATCGTAAAGGGTCAGGACCAGGCATTGATTGTGCTCGGCGTGTCGGCAGCCGACCTGGAGAAGGCTGCGGAATTGATCTAACAAGGGAGTGCCGTTTCTGAGGGACTCCACATCACACTCTTGTTTCCGGGGACTCCCGTCCCCGGCTGCAGAATATTCCGTTCCTGCGGGACTCTCCTGTGCGAATCGACTATCGTCCGCCACGCCCCGAGTGGCGGCGGAAAAAACGAACAGACTGGACTAGAATCACCTCAACCCCATGACTGAAACCATCACCAAAGCGATGCCGCCCGTGGCGAAAGTCAGCCCTTCCGTTCCTCAGGTGAATGTGTTTGCCGTTCACGGCGTGGATCCGGAGGTCCAGGCCTATGCCATGGCGAAGTATTCCCGCTCCGCGCTTTCCATGAAAGAGTCGTTGAAAGAGATCAGCGAGCAGAGAGCGGAAGAGTTTCTCAATACTTTCTATTTTCAGTACGGTCACCGTTCCATCGCCGACCTGGCGCACATTGCCGTGGCGATTGAGAAGCTATCCATCCTGGCTGCCATCGTGCTGGTGGACGAGCAGCGCTGGGACGGCCAGGAACGCTCCACGCGTTACCAGAATTTCAAGAAGAGCGGCTACCACATTCCCGACTTCGCTGCGGACGCTTCGCTGCGCGAGCAGTATTGCGCGGCGGCGGATTTCCTTTTTGCCGAGTACGAAGCCTTTACGCAGGAAATGCTGCGTTATTACACGGCCCAAATTCCTCGTCCTGACGGTATGGCCGAAGACGCCTACACTCGTACGCTGCGGGCACGCGCGTTTGACAACTCCCGTTATTTGCTCCCGCTCGCCACCAACACGTCACTGGGGCAGATTGTCAACGCGCGCACCCTGGAGACGCAAATCGCGCGGCTGCTTTCCAGTCCCTACGCCGAGGTCCGCAATTTGGGCGCGTTGCTCAAGCAGGCAGCCAAGGAGCCGGCCTACAATTCTCAGTCGGAAACGCTGCGCTCGCTGGTGGAAGAGATCAAAGCCGCTGACGCCGCGCTGGGCGCCCGCGCTGAACAACAGCTTTTACGCCCCATACGGGTTGCGCCTACGTTGGTGAAATATGCCGATGCGAGCGATTACCAGCTCAGGACACGCCAAGAGCTGGCGGCTGCCGCTGCCAGCCTGATGCAGGATGTTCCTATGCATCCAGCCCTGCTGGTGGAATTGATTGAAGAGAGTCATCTGGAGGTCGAGCTGGCGGCGACCTTGCTGTATTCCGCTTGCCATCATCCCTACCGCCAGGTGCAAGAGCGGGTGCAAGGGCTCAGTGGCGCCGAGCGCAGTGAAATCATTGACCTGGGCCTGCGCCATCGCGGGCCGCATGACGAATTGCCACGTACTTTCCAATCCGGCCAGCGCTTTTGCTTTGACATTCTCATGGACGTCGGCGGGTTCCGCGACATGCATCGCCACCGACGTTGTACGCAAATCGAGCAGGCATTCACTCCGCACCACGGATACGACACTCCACCCGACATCACGGCAGCCGGGCTCGGGCCGCGTTATCACGGCGGGATGCAGCGCACCATGCAAGCGCAAAGCCATCTGGAAAGGCAAATCGCCGGCGCGGGGCTCACCGACGCCGGGCTGTACTTGATGCCCATGGCCTTCCGCAAGCGCACGCTGTTCAAGATGGACTTTGCTGAAGCCCTTTACATTGCTGAGCTGCGCAGCGCCCCCGCCGGGCATTTTTCGTATCGCAACGTGGCCTATGCCATCTATGAGGAAGTAGCAAGAAAACATCCGTCGCTGGCCCGGTATTTCCGTGTAACCGACCCCGCCAAGCGGGACGATCCAGCTGATTTATTGAAGCGCTGAGGATTTTTTACATAAGTCCGCGAAGCCGAAGCAAAGATTCGTTAAGTCTCTCGACAATGTCTCAGTGTCGCGAGAAAACTGCTTCCGTCCAACTCGATTCCGCAGTACAATCTTGCCCCTGAGTCCAGTTGTGCTCCTTCCCCCTCCGGCTAAAAGCACATGTTCCTCTGGCCGGGAGCTGCTTCTGGTAAAGCCTTCGGAGAAGGGACCCGTTTGTCCGATTCCTCACAAAAGGCCGCCATTTTGTATGACGCCAGCCAGGCTGCCCTGTCCGGCGCCGCACTGGATGAGGTGTTGAACCACATCCTTACCATCATCCGCGACCATTTTCAGATCCGCAGCGGGAGCGTGCTGGTGCTGGACAAAACGCAGCAGAACCTCTATTTAGGCGCGCATTTCGGGCCGGGCCGATTGCACACCGGCGATCGCGTGGCGCTTCACCGCGGCTTGACCGGCGAAGCGATTCGCCTCAAGCGGCCGGCACACTCGGCTGAGCGTGCCGCTGACATGCGCCGCGGAGAGAAACGGTCGGAAGTGGCCATCCCGCTGCTGGTCCGCGAAGAAGTGGTGGGTGTTCTCGGCCTGCACAGTGATCAGCCCGGCTATTTTCAGACCGATACCATCGACGTCCTCACGCTCCTGGCGACGCAAGCGGCCCTGGCGTTGGAGAACGCCCGTTTGCGCGCTCTAGAGCAGCGCCGCGCAGGACAACTGGAAGTCATCAATGCCATAGCGCGGCAGACTACCGCGGTGCTGGACCTGGACGAGCTTCTGGCGGTGGTGTGTCATCAGCTTCTGGAGTGGTTCCGCGCCGACCACGCCTCGGTGGTACTGGTGGAAGGTGAACTACTCCGCGTCCGCGCCCATCAAGGACGGCTGACGCCCAGTTTTGCCACGGGCTCTGCGCTCGGTCCCGATGACGGACTAGTGGCCCGGGCGATGGCTTCCGGACGCAGCATTCTGGAAAACGATCTGACCAACGCGCGCGGCTATATTGCGGGATTTGCCGAAGCCCTTTCGGAAATCTGCGTGCCTCTGATTTTCGGCGGCGAGCGGCTGGGTGTTCTCGTCCTGGACAGCGCGCAAAAAGGCGCTTTTGACGCCGCTGACCAGCAACCGCTGGAATCGGTGGCCGACATCTGCGCCGCCGCCATCCAAAATGCCAGCAACTTTCACCGCGTGAAAGAATTGGCATACATCGATGGGCTTACCGGCATCCACAACCGGCGCTTTTTTGAAATGCGGATCGGGGAAGAACTGGAACGCGCTTCGCGCTTCCAAGGCCGCGTCTCCGTCATCATGGCGGACATTGACAGCTTCAAGCGCCTCAACGACGAATTCGGCCATCTGCTGGGGGATGAGGTGCTCCGCTCCGTTTCCAATATTTTTAAGCAGCAGTTGCGCAAAATGGACATGGTGTGCCGTTACGGCGGCGATGAATTCGCCATCGTTGCCCCGGAAACCGTCGGCGGCAACGCCGCGCGCGTGGCAGAAAAACTGCGCCGCCAGATTGAGACTCATCACTTCCCAGGCGTGCCCCGGCAGGTGACCATCAGTTGCGGCGTGGCGGATTATCCAACCCACGGCATCACGCGCGATGAGGTGGTGGCTGCCGCCGACGGCGCTTTGTATTCCGCTAAGCAGGCGGGGCGCAACCGCGTAGCCTCCGCAACTTTGCGAAAGGAATTTTCCGCTTCCTGCTAGAAGGCAACCCCTGGACCCATGAGCGCCTCGTCGACTACGCCTGTAACGGGAAAAATCGCTGCACGCACTGCCAGCATTCACATTGATCCTGCCTGCAACGCCTTCCTGCATGATTGCTTCAAGACGTACGGCATCCACATCGTGTCGCTGGGCGGCGATCCTGTAGTGCAGCTGCAGCGGCAGAAGTTTGAGGCCTGCCTGTTGCGCCTGTACGATCCGGACGCCGAGAAGATCCTGGAAGCTGCGCGCAGCTCAAGCTCCAACCGCCGCATGGTGATCTACGGCATCGCCCGCAACACCAAGGAAGCCCTGCGTTATTCCAACTACGGGATCAACGCCGTGCTGGACGAGCCGCTGGACCGGCCCAGCGTCATGAAGGTGGTCCGTTCCACGCACTTGCTGGTGATCAACGAGCTGCGCCGTTACGCCCGCATTCCCATGGTGAGCCGCGCGATAATCGAAACTTCTGCGGGAAGCTTCCCGGTCATGACCGTGGAAATCAGTTCCGGAGGACTTTCGGTGTGTTCGCCCGCCACCATCCCGGCCAATGCCTCAGTGACGGTCACACTGACTCTGCCCGGCGGGATCCGGCTTTCGTTGCGGGCGGTTCTTTGCTGGGAACGCAAAGGCACGGACAAGATCTACGGCCTCCGCTTCGATACCAACGATCCCAACCGGCTGAAGATCAGGGCCTGGGTCGATCAGCAGCTGGCAATCGTGTAACCTGTAGTCTCTCCAGTACCAAATCAAAAGCGAGCTTTCTGAAGTGAACACCATCGAACTCAACAAAGTCCGCAAGAGCTATGACCACTTTGTGGCCGTGGACGACCTCACGTTCCATATCGAGCAGGGCTCGGTTTTCGGCCTGCTGGGCCCGAACGGTGCGGGCAAGACCAGCACCATCCGCATGATGATCGGCATCACGGTGCCCGATTCCGGGGACATACGCATGTTCGGCAAGCCGTTCGAGCGCAAAAGCCTGGAAAGAGTCGGCTACCTGCCCGAAGAGCGTGGGCTGTACAAAAAGATGAAGGTAGTGGACCAGCTGGTTTTTCTTGGCCAGTTGCACGGTCTGGCCGCAAGCGCCGCCCGGCAAAAGGCCGCGGCCTGGTGCGAACGGCTGGAGATTTCAGATTGGCTGCCGAAGAAAGTGGAAGAGCTTTCCAAGGGCATGCAGCAGAAAATCCAGTTTATCGCCACGCTGATGCATGATCCAGATTTCATCGTCATGGACGAACCGTTCAGCGGCCTGGATCCCGTCAATGTGGTCCTGCTCAAAAACGTTTTGCTTGACCTGAAGGCAAGAGGCAAAACGGTTCTGTTTTCCACCCACCAGATGGACACGGTGGAAAAATTGTGTGACTCCATCTGCCTGATCGATCATGGCAAATCCGTGCTGCAGGGCGAGTTGAAACAGATCAAGGCAAGATTCGGCAAGAGCAACGTGCAGATTGAATATGAAGGCGACGGCAATTTTCTGGAGAAGTCCAACCTGGTGGCCGCATACAACAACTACGGCAACTACGTGGAAGTGCGGCTGGCGCCGGGCGCCGATGCGCAACAGCTCTTGCATGTGGTGGCGGAACGCTCGCGGGTCAGCAAGTTCGAACTGATGGAGCCTTCGCTGGAAGAAATCTTTATCGAAAGCGTGGGGAAGACCGATGCATAACCTGTGGATCATCGCGCGGCGCGAATACGTCGAGCGAGTGCGTAGCAAGTCTTTTCTAATCATGACCATTTTGGTTCCTGTCCTGATGTCGGCGCTAACGATCGGCCCGAGCATGCTGGTCTCCAAAATGCTGACGCAAGGCGCCAGGCACTATGTGGTTGTTGTTTCGCGGCAGCGGGTTGGGGAAGCCATCCAACAGCAACTGGCGAAGACACAGGAGCGAGAAAGCGAGAGGGCCACGACTGCCAGACAGAAGAGTCTGCAGCGCGGCGAAGCCGCACCTCCCTCACAGGTCACAACCGACATAGACACAAACACCTCTGGGGAGGAGAGGGCGGCCCTTACAGAGCGGGTCCGCAAGAAAGAGCTGGATGGTGTCATTCTGGCAACCGACGATGCCCTGGCGGCGCGAAAGCTTACTTACGTAACCCGAGACGTCTCCAGCTTTATCCAGACTGCCATCCTCGAGCAAAGCATCAGCGAAGCTCTGCATCGCGAGGCGCTAAGTGCCAAAGGGCTCAGCCAGAGCGAGATTGACGGTGTTCTGAAGCGCTTGGAACTTGTACCGCAGAATGCCGTAGAGGGCGGTCCCGGCGCCGCTAATCCCCAGGCTACCTTCTTTGGCAGTTTCACTATGGTCATGATCCTTTACATGTCGCTGCTTCTGTATGGCATCAACGTGATGCGATCGGTCCTTGAGGAAAAGACAAGTCGCATCATGGAGGTCATGCTTTCCGTGGCACAGCCCAAGGAGATGATGGCGGGAAAGATTTTGGGCGTCGGCTCGGTAGGCCTGACGCAATTGGCCATCTGGGCCGCCACAGCCGGCGCGATTTCGGCGTATGGCATTCAGGTAGCTGGAGTGCCGATCAGGTCGGTCATCTCCCTCAGCAGTTTGGCGGCCTTTGTAGTCTTCTTCCTTCTCGGATATACGCTTTACAGCACGCTGTATGCGGCCATCGGCGCGATGGTGAACTCCGAGCAGGAAGCCCAGCAGATACAGTTTCTGGTGCTCATGCCCATCATAGCGGCCATAGCCCTTGCCTTTCCTGTTCTGCAGAATCCCAGCTCGCAGGTGGCGCTGTGGGGCTCGATGATTCCCTTTACCGCCCCGATCATTATGTTCATCCGCATCGTTGTGCAAACGCCGCCCTGGTGGCAAATTGTGTTGTCAGTTGTGCTGACGACAGCTACGATCTATGGCCTGATCGTGCTCTGCGGGCGAATCTATCGCGTCGGCATCCTGATGTACGGCAAGAAACCCACGCTGCCGGAGATCATGAAGTGGATCAAGTACGCGTAGGTGGAGCGCAGGCGCCCCCGCCTGCGATTTAGAATCTTTTGCGTGGGAACCACGGCACAGGTTGACACCAACATCGAAGACAACCGCAGCGTTCGCAAGTTTTCTTTCCGCGAGCGGATTTTGCTGTGGCTGATCACCTGGAGCGGCTACCTTTTCATCCGGCTCATCGGCCCCACGCTGCGCTTCACCGTGGTGCGCGAACCAGATTGCCTGACTGATGACGGCTACAGCGCTCCCAACGGCATCTGGTGTTTCTGGCACCGCTGCGTGATTCCCGCCGGTTATCGCTTTCGGGGAAAGCCGGTGGCGGTGATGATCAGCCGCAGTTTTGACGGCGAATACATCGCGCGCATCCTGGCCAAACTAGGCTACCGTCCGGTGCGCGGCTCGAGTTCCCGCGGCGCCGTGGGCGCGTTGCTGGGCATGCGCCGGGAACTCGAAGACGGCCATTCTGCGGTGTTCACCATCGACGGTCCCCGCGGCCCGCGCTATGTGGCCAAGCCCGGGCCGGTCATGCTGGCCAAGAAAACCGGGCAGCCCATCAGTTGTTTCTATATCGCCGTCAAGCACGCCTGGATTTTGAATTCCTGGGACCAGATGATCATCCCTAAACCATTCTCCCGCGCCTGCGCGTACTTCTCGAGCCCCATGACCGTCCCGGCCACGGCGAGCGAAGAACAGATGTCGGCTCTGCATCAGCAAATGCAGGAGACGCTGGAGAGGTGCAGGTCGAAAGCAGAAGAAGCTGTCACCGAGATCAGGAGATCCGGTGATCGGGTGATCGGGTGATCTGGGGATCGGACTGCCTGCCCGGTCAAGTCTGGGTCCGGCTCTATAATCTGCCAAATGAAATCCCACGGGCGCATCCTCGCCATCGATTACGGTTCACGCCGAATGGGCTTGGCTGTCTCCGATCCGCTGGGCATCACTGCCCAGGGCTTGGAAACGCTGGAGCGCAAGAATAAGCGTAGCGACTTTGCCAGGCTCGAGCGCGCCATCCGGCTGCACGAAGTGAAGGAGATTGTGGTTGGCTATCCGCTGCGGATGAGCGGCGAAGAAGGCACGCAATCGCAGAAAGTAGCTTCATTCGCCGAAGAGTTGCGGAACAGATTCCAGCTTCCCGTCCATCTCTGGGACGAGCGGCTCACTTCCGCGGAAGCCAACCGGCTGCTGCGCGAGTCTGAGCTGAGCATCAAAAAGCGCGCCGAGGCCGTGGACCGCATGGCCGCGGTGCTGATCCTGCAGGCATTTCTGCAAGCGCGCAGTATTTACTAAAGATTTACGCGCTGGTGCCGCCAACGTAGGCTATGGTGATGGATTGCGCCCACACGCTACAGGTCTTCTGTGGATAAGCGTTTGTCTGATCTGCCTCGGCAGTGCGCTGCCTTTGTGTGCGCAGGAATCTTCCCAGGAGCCGGCGCCGCCCACCATGTTTCCTCACTCGCAGACGGCGCCGTGGTGGCTCTCGGCCCAGATCAACGTCATCTTTCAGGGGCATCCCTCGTTTCACGCGCTGTACTCGGGCCCCAACAGCCTGCACGCAGATGGCCAGACAGCGCTTTCTCACGTGGTGACGGTTTACACCGCATACCAGTTCAATTCGACAACCGAAGTCCTGTTTGATTTGGAGAGCGCCAGCGGTCACGGCCTCAGCGACGCGGTGGGGCTGGCCGGCATCACCAATCTGGATGCAGTCAGGAACCCCAGCCTCGGTGTTGCACCCTACATCGCTCGCGCCGAGGTCCACAAGGTTTTCGCCTTCAGCCGCCAAGAGGAAGAGCAGCAACGCATTCCCACCAATTCAATCCTCACCAAAATGCCGGTCCGCCGCCTGGAGCTCCGCGCGGGAAAAATGAGCCTGGCTGATTTGTTCGACGTGAACCCTGTGGGCAGTGATAGCCATCTGCAGTTCCTCAACTGGACAGCCGACAACAACGGCAGTTACGACTACGCGGCCGACACCCGCGGCTACACCTTCGCCGTAGTCGTGGAATATGAAGACCGCAACTGGGGCCTGCGGTTTGCCGAAGGCCTGATGCCCAAAATAGCGAACGGCCCCGACCTTGATTTCAATCTCACTCGAGCGCGTTCGGAGAACGTAGAGCTGGAGCTGCGGCCGCTGATCGTGAAAGACCGCAAGACCGTCTTCCTGTTTCTCAGCTATGTGAACCACGCCAACATGGGGAGCTATCGCCAGGCAGTCGAAGCCTTTGTCAACGGGACCACGGCACAGCCGGATATTGTGGCTACTCGCCGGCAAGGCCGCATCAAATACGGTTTCGGATTCAATTTCACGCACGAACTTACCAACAACGTGCGCGTGTTTGGCCGGGTAGGTTGGAACGAAGGTCAGAACGAAAGCTTTGCTTACACTGAAGTCAACCAGTCCGTAGAGTTGGGCGGCGACTGGCGCGCTGAGCCGTGGCACAGACCCTGGGACAAGTTCGGTCTGACTTTCATGAGCAACGCTATTTCGCGGGCCCATCAAACGTACCTGGCCCTGGGCGGGCAAGGCTTCCTGCTAGGCGATGGCCGGCTCACGTACGCACGCGAGAACATTCTTGAAGGCTATTACAACGCCCACCTGTGGCGCGGGCTGTACCTTTCACCTAACCTGCAGTACATCATTGGTCCCGGATACAACCAGGACCGCGGGCCTGTCCTGGTGGGCGGCCTTCGCTTACATCTGGAACTTTGAGTCTGACATCGTAGATTTCAGGTGCGCTGGTGCATGGCCATTGGTTTGGCACTCCGGGGCGGCCGCGTGTTGCTTTCTGTCTGGGCGCAGCCGGTTGACGGCTAGAATATGAACTCAGAGGTCAAGGCACCTTCTCATGTTCCGGTTCTTGCTCAAGGTTTTGGCGATTGCCGCGGTTGTCGGCGTGGCGCTGGTGGCCTACGCCTGGCTGGCGCCTGCCGGGCCGTCACAGGCCACGCTGGTGCAGCTCAAGCCGGGCTCGCCGGCGCGACGGATTGCCAATGATCTGGAGAAAGCGGGCATCATCCGCAACCGCTACGCTTTTCTGCTGTGGCGCAGCCTGCATGGCAACAAACCGCTCAAGGCAGGAGAGTATTCGTTTGACCATCCGGCGACTATGGGCGAAGTGTACAACCGCATTGCCCGGGGCGACGTTTCCACTCATACCGTCGTAGTCCCCGAGGGCGCCAACATGTTTGACATCGCCACAGCCGTCGAAGAAGCCGGCCTGGGCAAACGAGAGGACTTCCTAGGCGTGGCGCGAAAGGAGACCGCGCTGGTACGCGATCTCGATCCCCAGGCACCGAGTCTGGAGGGGTATCTGTTTCCTGACACCTACCATTTCACGCGGACGCAGTCCGTGCACGATATTGCCGCCGCGATGGTGCACCGATTCCGCCAGACGGCACGCGAAATCGGATTGGTGCAGGACGTCCACAACATCGTGACCATGGCCAGCATTGTTGAAAAGGAAACCGGAGCGCCGGAGGAACGTGCCCGCGTGGCCGGCGTTTTCAACAATCGCCTGGAAAAGAACATGGTGCTGGCCACCGATCCCAGCGTGATTTACGCGGCGCTGCTGAACAACCGCTACCGTGGGACCATTTACCAGTCTGACCTGCACTTTGACTCGCCCTACAATACCTATCGCTACCCGGGACTGCCGCCGGGGCCCATCAGCAACCCGGGAAAAGCGTCACTGCAAGCGGCCTTGCACCCTGAGAGCAGCGACTATCTGTATTTTGTCAGCGACAACCAGGGACATCACAAGTTCTCACGGACGGAAGCCGAGCACGCCCGCAACGTGGCTGCCTACCGTCGGGCCGTGGCCCAACCGATGAGCCGCTAGCCCGGTGTTTTTACTCGGGCATTTTTACTAGTGACCGTCTGCTGATTCGCTCGGCTTACCCACGCAGGCCGAAAGGCCTGGGCTAGTCGTGGGCTGGGGCCGCGATCCCGACGCGTCGGGATCGCTAGACGCCCGATACTCGGCAAAGGACGGGCAGTTGCCGTCCTTTGCCGCGCATTGACACTTCTTTACGCTTCCCCGACCGTGCGAATTTGCCCCAGTTCGGTATACTAGAAGTGCCTATAAAAAACCTGAAATTGACTATTGCGTAATGCATAAGTACTCCCGGATCCAAGCCCTTTTTTTGACTCTGGCCTTGTTGCCGCTGAGCGGCTGCTTGTTCCGGAGCTCCCACCCGGTCCAGGTGCGGATGAGCACCGCCAACCTGAAAGATGCCACCCTGGAGCAGCTGGTAGATAGCATCAATGCCAACGCCGCGCGGCTCAACAGCTTCAAGGCCACGGTGGACATTGATACCACGGTCGTGGAGCAGAAGAAAGGCAAAGCCAAGGACTATCCGCAAGTGCGGGGATACGTGCTGGCGCGTAAGCCGGAGATGCTGCGCATGATCCTGCTAGTGCCGGTGGTGCGCAATACGTTTGCCGACATGGTGAGCGACAGTCACAACTTCAGGCTTTCTCTTCCCTCCCGCAAGGAGTTCCGTGTCGGCTCAAACCTCAACACCGGCAGACCTTCAGCGCAACTGCTGGAGAACGTGCGGCCTCAGCACATCAAGGATGCGCTGTTGCTGAGAGAAATTGATTCCGCTAGCGAGATCGCGTTTTTGGAAGAAGGCACGGAAATCGTGAAGGACCCCAAGAGCCACAAGGACGTGCAGCAAGCGACCTACGAAGTGGTGATCATTACGAAGGACAGCGCCGGCTACTATCTTTCCCGCAAAGTGATTTTCAGCCGTACCGATCTCTTGCCGCATCAGCAGCTTATCTACGCGCGTGATGGCCGGCTGATGACCGAAGCCCGCTACGAAAACTTTACAGATCACAACGGCATCATGTTCCCGGACATCATCGGTGTCCATCGTCCGATCGAGGACTACACGATTACCCTCTCCGTAGTGAAGTTGAACCTGAATGAGCCGCTGACCGACGATCAATTCATACTCGCCCAACCTGCAGGATATAAGCTCATCAACATGGACGATAAAGCGGAGAGCGGAGAAAACGAGTCGGCGCTGCGCAAGCCTTAGCCTGCAAGCCAGGCCCGTGCGACAGGGTGGCAACCCATGAACATGAACAAGATGATCGTTTCCAACCTGGCGCACCGCCCTTTACGCTCCATCATCAGCATTTTCGCCGTGGCGGTTGAAGTGACTCTGATTCTGCTGATCGTAGGCTTCGCTCTGGGAACGCTCAATGACAGCAAAGCCCGCACCAAAGGCATGGGCGCAGACCTCATGGTGAGACCACCGGGCTCCTCGATGTTTGCCGCGTTGTCGGCCGCGCCGATGCCGATCAAGATTGGCGACGTGATCGCCCAGCAGCCGCACGTGGTCGCTGTGGCGCCGGTTTTGGTCCAGACCAGCAGCAAACTCGAGATTCTCAGTGGTATTGATCTGAAAGCGTTTGAATCCCTGGGCGGGCCCATGCGCTACCTGGATGGCGGTCCGTTTCGGGAACCGTTTGACATGATCGTGGACGAATACTATGCGGCTAATGAAAAAGTCCGGGTTGGCAGCACGGTGAAGGCTTTGGACCATGAGTTTCATGTGGCTGGAATTGTTCCGCAAGGGCGCGGTTCGCGAGCCTACGTCCCCATTACGACGCTGCAGAACCTGACCGGCGCCCCGGATAAAGCCACCGTGTTCTACGTGAAGGTGGATGATCCCAAGAACGCCGGTGCCGTGGCCGGCCAGATCAAAAGTATTGCCGGGATGGGGGACTACAACATCATGACCATGGAGGAATGGCTCTCCCTCATGTCGGTTGATCACTTGCCGATGCTGTCCAAGTTCATTGACATCGTGATCTGGATTTCGGTGGTCATCGGCTTTCTCGTCATTTTTCAATCCATGTACACAGCCGTCATGGAGCGTACACGCGAGATTGGAATTCTCAAATCGCTGGGCGCGTCCAAGGTTTTCGTAGTACGCGTGATTCTCCGCGAAACGCTGGTACTGGCGGTTGGCGGCATTTTCGCCGGTATCATCATCAGCTATGTGGCGGCCCATGCCATCCGCTACAAGATTCCCACCGCGCAAGTGCAATTCACCGGCTTCTGGCTGGCCAAGGCAGCTATTATCGCCATCCTTGGTTCGATCGTTGGCGCCAGCTATCCCGCCTTCAAGGCTGCGCAGAAGGACCCCATTGACGCCTTGGCCTACGAGTAGGTTTAGGCCAACAATGCGGGCCTTGCACCAGGCTTCTAGGATTGCTCGAGCGCTCGCCGCTGTTTATAAGATGCTTTTCGGTTTTCACGATATCGACGAGCGGGCATATCCTGCTATCCACATTACTTTATAAGCACTTGTGTGACATTCGTAACGTTTCTCTTGCCTTGAATCAGTTGTATAGTCGTAGCACTTTTGTGCCGGAAGGCCCAGACGTTACAAACAGCCCAGGACCTTCCATGAGAAGTGTGCAACGCCCCCGGCACTCCCCAGACGGGAAGCGCATCGCCACCAAAACATTTGAAGGAGAAGTGGAAGTTATGCCTACTGCAAGAGAACGTAAAACTGCAATGGCAAGCAAGGGGTCGTGGTCGACGGCCGGCAAGGCGCAGGCGCTTCGTCTGTGCATGTTAGTCGTTTTTGTTCTTACTTTGGGCTTGGGCTCGTTGTTTGCTTCTGATCAAAAAACCATCGTCCTGGTGGGGGCCGGTTCGAGCGTCCCGGTTCCTCTCTACAAACACTGGGCGGACGATTTCAACCACAGCCATTCGAACATCCAGTTACAGTACATGCCCCTGGGCACCACGGAAGGCATCAAGCAGATAGCCAACAACGTCAGCGACTTTGGCGCGGGCGAAGTGCTGCTTTCCCCGGAAGAGCGGAGCTCCTCGAACCTGGTGGAGCTGCCCACGGCGCTGATCGGGATCGTGCCCATCTTTAATCTTCCCGGGCAGCAGGAGCTGAAATTCTCCGGCGAGTTGCTGGCGGAAATCTACCTGGGCGAGGTGAAGATGTGGAACGACCCGCGCATTGCCAAACTGAATCCTGGCGCCTCTTTGCCTAACATGGCGATCACCGTTGTCTATCGCCCGGCGGGCAAAGGCTCCAATTTTGTTTTCACTTATTTCCTGTCCCACGCCAGCCCCAAGTTCCGGGATCGGATCGGGCGCACACCTTCGCCGAAGTGGCCGGTGGGCA
>DATFXI010000322.1:0-3547 GCA_035316085.1 Candidatus Angelobacter sp. | reverse complement strand
ATATATCGCAACGCAGGCCAAGCTCCTGCTGCCGATGCACGACCCCAGCCCGCGGGTCTGGACCGGGATTGAGCAAGCGCTCCGTCACCAGGGCCTGATCCAGGAGGGTCGATTGTCCCTGATGGGACAAATCAACGTTTTACCCGCGCAAACTAAAAGCTGGACGCCCTTGGGATGGGTCATGGCCGGGGCCGCGCTCATGGCTTTTTCCGCTGCTTTGATAACCTATCACCCCCAGTTGCCGACGACGCCGTCCTCAGCGCAGAATATGAACGCGCCAGCGCCCTTGCCGGCCGACGAACAGCAACTGGTGAGCCAGGTTTCCCAGCGCGCGCCTGATGTGCGCAGCGCCTACGAGGACAGCTTGCGCGAGGTCAACGCTTACATTAGCGACGCCGAGCAGGCCGTGGCCAATGATCCGCAGGACTCCGCAGCGCACGAGCAATTGATGGAGGCTTACCAGCAGAAAGAGATGCTTTACCAGATGGCCACCGTGAGGTCTCTGCCGTAGGGATGAAGATGACGAGGAGAACACGAATGAAATCACATGCCTTGACTGCCGGGATAGGCTTGATCTCCATCTGTACCCTCAGTGCTGTCCAAGCCCTGGCCGCGGACGCCCGCAAGGAAATCCGTCTGGAGATCGCTCCCGGCGGCACGGTCAACCTGGTCAACAATGCCGGCTCGGTTACCATTCGTGGCGGGACGGGACACCAGGTGGTGGCGGTTTACACCACGCGCTCCCCAAAAATGGAAGTGGATCAGAGCGACACCCTCGACAAGGGCCGGGTTGAGCTTCGCACCCACGCGCTGCCCGACCAGCGTCCCAACAGCGACGAAGCCCGAGTGGACTTTGACATTACTGTTCCCGCCGGCATCTCCGTCAGCGCCACCACAGCCACCGCGCCGATCACGGTGGAAGGCCTTACAGGCGACGTCATTTTATCCTCCGACACCGGCCAGATTGTGGTGCGCAACGTGCTCAGAGCTCACGTGCACGTGCGGGGCGTCACAGCGCCGGTGAGCCTCACGGACATCATCAACGGTCACGTGGAAGTTACTTCGTCCGGTGGTGCCGTGCAGATGGTGAATGTTGCCGGGAGCAAAGTGACCGTGGGCACAGCCAGCGGCAGCATTACTTACACCGGCGACTGCTCCGGCGGCGGCTCCTACGTGTTCACCACCCATAGCGGCACCATTGATGTGACCTTGCCGGAATCCGCGTCCGTGGACCTTACCGCGCGCTCCATCAACGGCAGCGTGCAAAATGATTTTCCTCTGCAAGCCAAGCCCCATTCCCCGTTTGTCCCCAAGTCGGGGAGTTCCTTCGCAGGCACCTCCAACTCAGGTTTATCCTCGGTGGAGCTGCAGTCGTTCAGTGGTAGAATCCGCGTGAAGAAGCAGTAAAACGGGTAGTGGGTCAGTTTGAAGAATTGACCCACTAGCAGTATCAGCGTCTAGCGATTCGCTTGCGAAGCGCGGGCCTTCAGGCAGACGGTCATCAAAGCGCGGTTTATGCCCCGAGCCAGTCGAACCCGGCGTGTCTTCTTGATCGGGTTCATGGGCGTCGGTAAGACCACCGCCGGCAGAGCTCTGGCGCAGCGGTTGGGCTGGACGTTCCAGGATTTGGACGATGCCATCGAGCACCGCGCGGGCCAAAAGGTTGCCGCGATCTTCGCGTCGCAAGGGGAAACCGGGTTTCGCAGGGTGGAGAGCGCGGCGTTACACGAATTGCTGGCAGAGAAATCAGGGGAACCTGGGATGATCGTGGCGCTGGGCGGCGGAGCGTATGTGCAGCCGGAAAACCGCTTGGCGCTGGACAATGCCGGCGCCGTCACCGTCCTGCTGGAAGCTCCGCTCGAGGAATTGCGGCGGCGTTGTGCGCAGGATGACGCCGGTGATACGCGTCCGCTGGCGCGCGATGCCCAAAAGTTCGCCGAACTATTGGCGCGGCGGCAAGAGGATTACCAGCGAGCGCAGTTGCGTGTGGACACCATGGGCAAATCCGTGGAGCAGGTCGCGAGCGAGATCGAGGGCATGCTTCGAGACGTTATTAGGCCGGAGGTAGAGGAGTGAAGGCATTTATGAGGAGAGGATTTCTTTGGGCTGCGGTCCTGCTGGCCGCAACCTGGCTCAGCGCCGGCGACAAAAACAAGCCCGCTGACAAGCCGGAAAACAAGGTTGTGGATTCCGGCAGTTTCGGTATCTATGCCGACGGCAAGCGCGTGGGTACGGAGACGTTCAAGATCGAACAGCGTGGGGACTCGAGTATTGCCACGGCGGAAGTCAAAGTGGATGACGGCACCGCGCGGGCCACGCAAACTGCCGAGATGCAGGTTGCTCCCAACGGCGACCTCCAGTCCTACGTTTGGCGCTCCATCAGCCCAGTGAAGGAAGAGTGTTTCGTGGAGGCCAAGGACCAGCTCCTGATAGAACATGTGATTCCTGCCGACCAGAAGAAGCTGGACGTGCCGCACATCCTTCCGCTTTCCACCGTCATTCTCGACGACAACTTCTTCTCCCATCGCGAGATTCTTTTTTGGCGTTACCTGGCAACCGGATGCGTCCGCAAAGGCGACCAGTTCACATGCGGGCCCGGCAACTTTGGCATCCTGGTGCCCCATCTGCACCAGGCTTCCAACGCCACCATGACATTGGTGGGCCGGGACAAAGTAACGATCAAAGGCACACAGCGCGAACTGACCAAGTTTGTGCTGAGGGTCGGCGATCCGCAGCGGCTGGTTGTCATGAACGAGAAGGAATCTGCCCCCGGCGAGTGGATGCTTTGGGTAGATGACCAGTACAAAGTGCTGAAGATGGCCGTAGCCGGTACCAATATCGAGGTGGTAAGGGACTGAGGAGAGATCGGTAATTGAGTAATTTCGTAATTGAGTAATTGCGAGATGCCGAGGAACGAAAGGAAATCGTGGCTTCCGTGTGCAGCGCGCCACCTGCGCCTTGCAATTACCCAATTACCAAATTACGCAATTACCAAATTTTTGTAATTGAATGCCGGCTCCACGCGTTGTCCCCCGCAACGTAATTCCCCAGGTCCAAGCTGTTTTATGAAGAATCACCGTTCTGACATTCTTTTTTTCTTTGCAGTGCTGCTGGCTCTGTGGATTGCCTACACGGTTCGCGACGTCCTGATGCTCGTTTACGTGAGTGCGCTGTTCGCGGTGGTGATTTCGCCGGCCATCGGTGCGATCCGGAAGATTAGGGTCCGCAATTGGCGCCCCGGGCGCGGCTTTGCCATCATCTTCCTTTCCCTGATGATGGTTCTGGCGGCTTCGCTATTCATGGTCTTCGCCTTTCCACCCATCTATCGCGACGCGCGCCAGTTCGCCGCCGACTGGCCCAGGCATCTGGCCTCGTTGAGTGAAGGCATTCACAATCTGCCCTTCGGCACCCGCATCGATACAGTGGGTCTCGAAAAATACGCCACACAGATAGTCGGAGGCGCAGGGGGTTTGTTTTTGAACTTGGCCGGGGGAATCTTTGGGATTTTCACCAGCATTTTGCTCACGGTTTATTTCATTCTCGACGG
>DATFXI010000321.1:0-11675 GCA_035316085.1 Candidatus Angelobacter sp. | reverse complement strand
CGCACCGATCCCCACTCGCCGGGACGCTGGCGCGTAAACGGCGTAGTGCAGAACATGCCGGAGTTCCAAAAAGCCTTCGGTTGCAAGGCCGGCCAGCCGATGGTGCCGGCAAACGCCTGCAGGGTCTGGTAAGCGAAACGCAGGAACGTCTAACGACGTTACATAGCAGCTGAAGCGCGGTAGGGAATAGCGGAGCCATAAGCCCTATCACCTACCAAAAAAAGAGGATTCTTAGGCTCAACATTCAGACGAGGATCCCCGCAATTTTTTCGTTTGCTTTTCCTGTCGCGTTCGTTAGTATCTTTGCGCGACTTCAACGGACATTTGCCCAGTGTCATAGCTCCAGGATTGAGGTTGCGGGTCCCCAGTGTTCTTCCCGCGGTTCCATAAATCCAGTCTTGGCAGGTGACGCTAATGCGCCGTACTTCGCTCTCCACGACCCTTTGTGTGCTTTCGCTTCTTTTCTTGCTTCAGGCAGTCTCACTGGCCCAAAATCCTGATCCCCAACCCACGCCGGATCCTACCGCCACGCCGCAATCGGCGCCGCCTCGGAATGACGATGTGGACGAGAACAAACCGGCGCCTCCTCCCGGCGACGCTGCCCCTGCGCCGGTCCAGACGATCGATGGTGACAGCGACAGCGCTGATTTGCCGTCTTTCGCTGCGGGGCAGGTCGACGGGCAGTTGTATTTGAAAATGCGCGATGAGCATATCCGGTTCCTGCGCGGCTTGATGGACAAGCATTTTGATCCTCGCGCGCGCGGCCAAGCCATCCGCGAGATGAAAGACAACGAACGCCGGATGCGAGAATCCAACGGGAGAGGACAAGGCAACAGTGCTGGCGCAGAGGGTGCGGGAACAGGTACGGGCAGCGGGGCCGGCGGATTCAGCCTGAGTGGGCCGGTTAGTCCCGGCGACCTTGTGCCATGGACACCTCTCGGTCCAGCCCCCATCCCCAACGGACAGACAACCTCGATCTCGACTCCGGTGAGCGGACGTGTGACCGCGATCGCAGTCCACCCCACGAATGAAAACATTGTTTATGTGGGGACGGCGCAGGGCGGGCTCTATCGTTCCCTCGATGGCGGGGCCTCGTGGACGCCGCTAATGGATGACGCCCAGTCCCTGGCTATTGGCTCCGTCGCCATCGATCCCCTCGCTCCCACCACCATCTTCGTGGGAACCGGTGAAGGCAATCTTTCCGGGGACAGTTTCTTCGGAGTCGGCTTGTACATCATCAAGAACGCGGAGACGACGCCTACTCTGCTCGGGCCGTTTAATCTCGACGGCAACGGCACGGATGTCTTCACCGGACGCTCGATCACCCAGGTCCTGGTGAGCCCCACTGACGACAACATTGTTTTCGTCTCTACCGTGTCGGGAATCGGCGGCATTGGCGCGGATTCCCTCCCGTCAGTCATCAGCTCCAACCTGCCTAGCCGCGGGTTGTATCGTTCCACCAACGCCATGGCGGTCTCTCCGACTTTTACCAAGCTTACGGTACAGCCGGCCAATGGCGGCAACCGGGGCGTTACCGATCTTGCCTTCGATCCCGCTGATCCCAATATCCTGCTGGCTGGAGTCGCCGGCTTCAGCACCGGTGGCAATGACGGAGGCATCTGGCGCTCCACCAATGCCCTCGCCGCAACCCCTACCTTCACCAACGTGCAGGTTGTGGGCACAACTACCGCCACCATCGGGATCAGGTTTGCGACAAACCGGGTGAACGGCGTGACCACAGTGCTGGCCGCCACGGGAGAGACTTCGTCTGTTGTCGCAGGTTCCACCTGTGGCGCTCCCGGCGTCTTGCGCCGCTCCATCAATGGTGGCCTCACCTTCAATAACGGACTTCCCCAGGCCCAGGCGTTCTGCAATACGCAATGCTTCTACGATATGGCCCCAGCCATGGCGCCTAATGACCCTAACGTCATTTACCTGGGTGGCTCTGCCAATGCCAACACCAATCCTCCGCGCGCGGATTGCAAGGCGGTGGTGCTCAGCAAAGCTACCGACGGCGCTACTTTGAACCGGATTGACACAGGCCTCCACGCCGATACGCATGCGGTAACCGTGGCGCCGTCCAACCCCAGCGTTGTCTACTTTGGCAGCGACGGCGGAGTATGGCGCTCCTCCAACGCGGGCGGCAGCTGGCAAAGCCTGAACAACACCGGTTTCAACGCCACTCAGTTCCAGAGCGTTTCCGTACATCCCACTGACCGAAACTTTAGCATCGGAGGTACCCAGGACAATGGAACGCCGTGGCTCCATCCTGATACCACCTGGACGCGCGCTGACTTTGGCGACGGCGGCTTCGCCCTGATTGATCAGAATGCTCCGGACACGACCAACGTGACCATGTACCACACGTACTTCAATCAGACGAACAATTTGATTGGTTACGCCCGCGTCACCACCACGGCCAACGCTCACGACAACGGTTGGGGTTTCTTCGGCTGCAATGGGACCACGGCCAACAACGGCTTCCGCTGCGCGGACGCCGTTTTGTTCTACGCTCCCATGGCTCTCGGACCTGGCAGCCCCAACACTCTGTATTTTGGGACCGATCGCCTCTACCGCTCCGTGAACCAGGGAACCAATATGACACTGGTGAGTCAGGGACCCTTCGCGGCCGGCAATCCCGTGAGCGCTATCGGCGTTTCTCGGCAGAATGACAACATCCGCATCGTCGGGCTGCGCAATGGACGCATTTTTTCGACCACCACCGGCGCCAACCCGCTCACGGAAGTCACTAACGCTGGTATGCCCGTCAAGTTTGCTTCCCGTGCGGTGATTGATCCCAACAACTCCAATACCGCCTATGTCACCTTTGCCGGCTTCGGGATCTTGGGTAAGCAAATCTGGAAGACAACCAATCTCAGCGGAGGCTCAGCCAGCTGGGTCCAGGCAGCGAGTGGCCTTCCCAACGTGCCGGTCAGCTCGTTTGCCATTGATCCAGTGAACTCGCAGGTGCTCTATGCCGGAACCGACATCGGCGTGTTCATCTCCCACGACGGTGGCTCCAACTGGAATCCTTACGGAACTGGCCTGCCGCGAGTGGCAGTGTTCGACATGGCCATCCAGAATCCGAATCGCGTGCTGCGTATCGCCACGCACGGTCGTGGGATGTGGGAAATCGGTGCCGCCAAATCTCCGGCGATAGTCACGCTCACGGCGCCGGCCACCGCGACCTACGGCGACAACGTGACTCTTGCCGCCACGGTCTCCGCCGGTGGAGTGCTGGCCACTCCGGGAGGCACCGTAACCTTCAGCGACGGCGGAGTTCCCCTGGGTACAACCGGGCTCGACGCCTTCTTGCACGCATCCATCACTACCTCGACGCTTTCCGCGGGAACCCATTCCATCGTCGCCACTTTTAACGGCGACACCGTCTTTGACGTGAGCCCGTCGGCGCCTTCCTCAATCATCCTCAGCCCAGCGCCATTGACCGTGAAAGCAGACAATGCTTCCCGGCCATTTGGCCAGCCGAACCCAGTCTTCACTGGCTCCATCACCGGGATCAAGAATGGTGACAACATCACTGCCACGTACTCGACAACGGCAACGCCAGCCAGCGGGGCGGGAACTTATCCCATCGTTCCATCGCTGTCCGACCCGGACGGCAAGCTCGGGAATTACAGCGTCACCAGCATCAACGGAACGCTGACCATCACGCCCGCCGGCTTGGTCATCACCGCGGACAACAAAACCAAGCTGCTCAACGCACCGAATCCAGCGTTCACAGCCAGCTACAATGGCTTTGCCCCGGGCGATGGTCCCGGTTCTCTGAGCGGCACACTCACTTGCACCACCACAGCCGTCACCAACAGCCCGGTGGGAAGCTATCCCATCACCTGTTCCGGGCAGACATCCAACAACTACACCATCACCTATGTTCCCGGAACGCTGAGCATTACCTTCGCTCCCGCCGGCTTGGTGAATGGAGAACCGGGTCACACCGTACTGCCGCCGGTAAACGCCAATGGCGGCAGCGTGCTCAACGCCGGGCGGACGGTTCCCATCAAGTTCCGCGTCGGCGATGTGAATGGCGTCTCCATCGGACCGCCCGCTGTGGTCGTCAGCAGCTTCAGGATCATACAGGTGATCAATGGAGCAGGCTCCAGCAGCGTGGACTTGCCGGTGGATTCGCGGACTCCGGACACTTCGTTCCGTTGGGACCCGACCAGCCAGCAATGGATCTTTAATCTCGACACCAGAGGCCTGGCTGCCGGATCAACCTATGTGTTCCGGATTGCACTGGCTGACGGATCGCATATTGACTTCCAGTTTGGGCTACGGTAGCTCTGTGATTTGAGCAAGGCGCACGCTATTCCGGCGTGCGCCTTTGCTCTTGCGCTTGCGGGGGTTCAAGCGCCGTGAAATACGCCGACGATCGCCGCCGCCAACACCAGCCAGGCTGCGTTGAGCCTGAAGGCAAACAGCAGCACCGCACTAAGGCAGGCGATGGCGATGGTCAGCGGATCCACCAGGGCCGCTCGGCCCAGTTGCCACGTCACCACGGCCATAAGCGCAAGTGAACCCACGATCACGCCATCGAGCGCTGCACCAGCCAGAGGAGAGCGGCGAATCTTTGGAAGCAGCGGGCCACTGGCCGCAACCAGGAGGAATCCAGGCAGAAAGATGGCAAGGGTCGCCACCGCTGCTCCCGGCACTCCGCCCAGCAGATAGCCAATGAAAGTCGCGGTGGTGAAAACGGGACCAGGAGTCACTTGGCCGATCGCGACAGCATCAAGGAGCTGCTTTTCCGTGAGCCAATGCAACCGTAGAACAAAGTCCGAACGCAGGAAAGCAAGAAGAACGTAGCCACTGCCAAATAGGACCGAGCCAATCTTGAGGAATGTCAGAAACAGCCGCCATAGCGTAAACGGCACCGCTGTCGCGCTGCCACCAGCGATCAGAAGGGCAGATATCGTTTTTGGTCTGAATAGAACCAGCGCTGCTGAGGATACTTGTGCGCGCGATAGTTTCCTGACGAGCACCGGCCCGGCGGCAAGAAGCCCTGCGCCCGCCAGCACCAGGAGGTTGTCCGTGCCTAGCAGCACAGCGGCAACCGCAACAATTCCGATCGCGCTGAGCCAGATGGTTTTCAACGCCGAGTGTGCCAGCTTCCATAAAGCTTGCAGGACCACGGCGATGACCACAGGCTTCACCGCATAAAGAATCCCGCCGACCTGAGGCAGCGTGCCGTAGCGAACGTAAGCCGCGGCAATCGCAGTCACCAGGATCGCGGCGGGAAGGATAAAACAACACCCGGCCACGATAAGCCCCGCCCAGCCGCGCAGGCTCTGGCCGATGAAAATCGCCATCTCTGTGGAACTGGGACCGGGAATCAGATTGGCCGCACCCAGGCGATCGAGGAATTCCTGCTGCGTCAGCCAATGCCTGCGACGCACGAACTCTTCTTCCATGAACGCGATGTGGGCAGCAGGACCGCCGAAGGCGATCGTTCCCAGTTTCAAGAAGGCGCCAGCCAGCGACCACAGACTCACCTGCTCAATGTCGCGCTGGGAAGCCATGGACAGCTTCCGCTAGCGGCTGGCCGGCTTGGCGTCGCGCAGGTAAGCGTCCGACTTGCTGAGCCAGTCCTGGCGCGGAGGATAAAAAACGTCCATGTCCAGCGTGTCTTCAAGGGCTTCGGCTTTGTGCGGCATGTTAGACGGAATACACAGAACTTCGCCCGAGCGGACTACGATCTCTTTGCCGTCAATCCAGAATTTCAAGGCGCCTTCCACCACCCAGGTGAGCTGTTCGTTCACGTGGCTGTGTTCCGGCACCACGCAACCCTTTTTCAGCAGGATCCGCGCCAGCATCAGGTTCTCTCCGGTGATCATTTGCCGGTCGAGAAGCGGGTTCAGCTTTTCTTTTTCCACGTCGTTCCAGCGGATGTGCTTCAGCATAGGCAGCCATTGTAGCAGCGGACTGGCCCGCAATCGGGTGGCTCAGAGGGGGTAGTGGACTAAGTGCGTGTTGATAGAAACCAACACGGAATTAGCCCACTACTCAGGAGAGAATGGATGCAGAGCTGGTCAAATCAGGTCCTGTCTAGCGCCCTGATGCGGCTTTCCGGCGCTGTCTGTTGCGGATCGCACAAGGCCAAGTGCTGGTCCACAGAAGCCGTGACTCTCTGCACGAAGGCGGAGGGGTCCTGGGCGGGATATGCAGATTGATGCAGCATGCGCAACAACTCTGTGATGCGCCGCAAGCGTTCGTTCCGTAACTCATAATCAGCTTGGGGATCAAAGTCTGCGGCGGCGGATTCAATGTACCGCCAGAGGAAATCACTAAGTTGGTCGATGGTGTTCCGCAGGTCTTCGATCAAACCACGGTTGAGCAGCCCGTTCAGAATCCGGGTCTGATCTCCGGGACTGGAACTCTCAAAAGTCTTCCACTGCAACTGCACCGATAGGGCCCGCAGTTGCTCGCTGATTCGTATAACACGTTCCACAGTGTCCTTCATTTTCTGCCCTCATCCTGTTCGAATTTGGAACTCAGGCCGGAAAAAATGTCCCTGGAAAACGTGGCGGACAGCATGCGCCAAGAAGGAGTGGCTAGAACCCAGTGGCTAACACTGTAGGGTGCAGTTCAGAGTCCAATCCTGGGACAGCTAGTAGCCAAACCAGAAAAACTGGGCCTAACCGGTTCAAACAGAATGGCTTCACTCGGCCTCTTGGACACTAGCCTATCGGCCATTTGGCGCAAGTTGGCGCGAGGCCCGACTTGGCCGAAAGGACAGCTAAGAAGATTCTTCCCGACGGAAGCGAGCAAAAATTTCCAGGCGAATATTTTGCGAATATCCGCTAGAATGAGGAAATGCCTGCTTCCCTCCCCCAGTCCCTGGCCTGGGCGCATCCCCTGCTTCAGGAATGGTTCGTGCGAAAGTTCGGCACCCCAACCGAACCGCAGGAACAAGGTTGGCCACCCATTCTCGCTGGCAGCACGACCCTGATTTCGGCTCCGACCGGTTCGGGCAAGACTCTGGCGGCGTTCCTCACCTGCATTGACGCGCTGGTGCGCAAGGCCCTGAGCGGTGGCCTTAGCGATCGCACCGAGATTCTCTACATTTCTCCTCTCAAAGCCCTTGGCAACGACATACAGAAAAACCTGGAAGGCCCGCTGGCGGAGATTACCGCACTGGCCGGCGAAAAAGGCATGCTCATGCCGGAGGTTCGCGTGGCTGTGCGCACCGGCGACACGCTGGTGCACGAGCGCCAGCGCATGCTCAAGCGCCCGCCGCACATCCTGGTGACCACGCCGGAGTCGTTTTACATCCTGCTCACCGCCCAAAGGAGCCGCGAGATTTTGCGCGACGTGAAGACAGTGATCGTGGACGAAATCCACGCCGTGGCCGATGACAAGCGCGGCTCGCATCTCGCGTTGTCTCTGGAACGGCTAGACGCATTGACCGGCCGCCGCGCGGTACGCATTGGTCTCTCGGCCACGCAGAAGCCGATTGAAACGGTCGCCCACTTTCTCACCGGCGCCGGCCAGCCGGATCCAGTCGTGGTCAATATCGGTCACAAGCGCGCGCTCGATCTCGCCGTTGAAGTCCCCGGCCAGGAACTCGGCCCCATCGCCAGCAACGAATTGTGGGACGAAACGTACGACCGTATCTGCCAACTGGTGGAGCAACACCGCTCCACGCTGGTGTTCGTGAATACGCGGCGGCTGGCTGAGCGTGTGGCTTTCAGTCTGGCGGAGCGACTGGGCGAGGAATCGGTCGCCGCGCATCACGGCAGCCTGGCCCGCAAGCTGCGCCTGGACGCCGAAAACAAACTCAAGAACGGCGAGGTAAAAGTTCTGGTGGCCACCGCCTCCCTGGAGCTAGGCATTGACGTGGGCTATGTGGACCTGGCGTGCCACCTCGGCTCACCGCGGTCGGTGGCGGTCGCGTTGCAGCGCTTTGGACGCTCGGGACACTGGCGCGGGGCTGTGCCCAAAGGCCGCTTCTTCCCTACCACACGCGATGAGCTGATTGAGTGCGCCGCCCTGGTACGCGCTATTCATCAAGGCGAGCTGGACCGGTTGATCATCCCGGAAGCGCCGCTTGACGTCCTGGCTCAGCAGATCGTGGCCATGTGCGCTGCTGACGAGTGGAACGAAGACGAGCTGCTCGCCACGGTGACACGGGCGTTTCCCTACCGCAAACTGGAACGCAAAGATTTTGATGACCTGCTGGCCATGCTGGCGGACGGCATCGCTTCCCAGCGCGGACGCTTCGGCGCCTATCTCTATCGCGATCGCGTCAACAAACGTCTGAAGGCGCGCCGGGGCGCGCGGATGGTGGCCATCATGAACGGCGGCGCCATCCCGGAGACCAACCTTTATACGGTCGTTGCCGAGCCGGAAGGCACCGTGGTGGGCACGCTGCATGAGGACTTCGCGGTCGAGAGCATGAAGGGCGACGTAGTGTTGCTCGGCAACACCAGCTGGCGAATTCGCCGTGTCGAGAACGCTGGGCGCATCCTGGTGGAAGACGCGCACGGCGCTCCGCCGTCCATTCCCTTCTGGCTGGGCGAAGCGCCGGGACGCACGGAAGAGCTCTCGCGCCAGATCGGCGAACTGCGGCAGCAGATCAGCGACATGACGCCCAATACTGTCCCCGGCTTCGTCAATCAAAATTCGCCGGAGGTATTGAAGGCGGTGGAGTGGCTGAAACTTGAGTGCGGCCTGGATGACTCGGGAGCCGAGCAGGCCATCGAGTACGTCGTCACCGGCAGGACCGTGCTCGGGGCCGTGCCCACCTTTGACACCATCATCGCTGAGCGCTTCTTCGATGAAGGCGGCGGGATGCAGCTGGTCGTCCACGCGCCGTTCGGAACCCGTATCAACAAAGCCTGGGGGCTCTCCCTGCGCAAGCGCTTCTGCGTCTCCTTCAACTTCGAACTCCAGGCGGCGGCTACTGATAACGGCATCAACATCGCGCTGGCGGAACAACACAGCTTCCCGCTCGGCGACGTTTTCCATTTTCTGCATCAGAACACGGTGAAAGAAGTGCTGCAGCAAGCAGCGCTGCTTTCCCCGCTGCTCGAAACCCGCTGGCGCTGGGACGCCAACCGCTCCCTGGCGCTGCTGCGTTACTGGAACGGGAAAAAGATCCCGCTGCAGGTGCAGCGCACCCGCTCCGCCGATCTGTTGGCTTCAGTTTTCCCCGATGCCGCCGCCTGCCAGGAGAATGTGGATGGACCAATCCAGGTTCCCGACCATCCGCTGCTCCGCGAAGTGATGAAAGATATTTTCTACGAAGCCATGGACCTCGACGGTCTGCAGGAAGTTCTGCGCAAGATTCACGCCGGCGAAATCAAGTGCCTGGCTGTGGACACGCCGGTGCCGTCGGTGTTTTCGCACGAGATTCTGAACAGCAATCCGTACTCGTTCCTCGACGACGCGCCGCTCGAAGAACGCCGCGCCCGCGCCGTGGAGCTGCGCCGCGCCCTGCCGGAATCCGTTCTTCAAGAAGTTGGCGCGCTCGATCCCGCAGCCATCGCGGAAGTCCGCGCCGACGCCTGGCCCGATGTGCGCGATGCTGACGAACTGGCTGACGTTCTGCAAACCCTGATCGCTTTGCCAGAAGACTTTGTTCCGCCCGATCAACGCCGTGCGGGTGACTCGTGGCAGCCGTTTTTCGAGCAACTGCGTGCATCACAAAGGGCTACTCGGGCAAGGGTATCGGCGCACCCCGAAGAACGTGTGGCACCGGCACTCTTGCCGGTGCAATCAGGAGCACAGGCGGGGGCGGCTGTGCTCCAGAATGGTCTTGGAGCGCAGACGCCCTCGCCTGCGACCTGGTTTTGGGTTTCTGCAGAGAAAGCCAAAGCGTTCCGGACCATCTACCCTGAAGCCCAGTTTGAACAAGAGCTTCCCGACGTCGGCGGGGATGTTCCGCAACGCGATGACGCGCTGAAGGCTGCCCTCACCGGTTGGCTGACCCACCTCGGCCCGACCACTGGCTCCGCGCTGGCCAAGCTGCTGAGCTTGCCCTTAGCCGAGATCGACAAGACCTTGCTGCGGATCGAATCCACCGGCCTGATTCTGCGCGGGCATTTCACTGGCAAGCCGTCCACCGGAGAACAAGCGGGGTCCCCGGCAAGCGCCGGTGTTGCGCTTGCTGGGGTGGAATGGTCGGAAAGACGATTGCTGGCGCGCATTCACCGCCTTACTCTGGGGTCGCTGCGCAAGCAGATCGAGCCCGTCACTTCGGCCACCTTCATGCGCTGGCTGCTGCGCTGGCAGCACGTGGCGCCGGGCACGCAAGTTCGCGACGAGCGCGGCACGCTGGAGGTCCTGCGCCAGCTCCAGGGATTTGAAATCCCAGCCAGCGCCTGGGAACGGCAAGTGCTGGCGCGCCGCATCGGCAACTACGATCCCAAACTCCTTGACCAGCTCTGTCTCACTGGCGCGGTGGGATGGGGAAGGTTGTCACCACATCCGGCAACACTCGAGGAGTCAGCAGGCAACACGCGCCGCGTGGTTCCTACCAGCGTCGCGCCCATCACTTTCTTCGTGCGCGACGATGCGGAATGGATGGCGCTTCCCGGCGTACGCTCAGCGCATCGTGAGGCCGAACGGGAGATCAAAGGACTAAGCGCGGCAGGGCGCGAGGTGCTCGAGTTCCTGCGTTCGCGCGGGGCGTCGTTCTTCCTGGATATCGTGCGCGGCAGCGCCCGGCTCAAAGCAGAAGTCGAAACCGCGCTGTGGGAGCTGGTGGCCGCAGGCCTGGTCACAGCTGATGGTTTCGACAACCTGCGGGCTTTGATCGATCCTAAGCGCCGCGCCGGGCAGGGTTCCGGAAAGACCAACCGCCCTCGACACAGCGCAGGCAGATGGTCCCTGCTTTCTCCGCTCGAAGGCGGCGACGTTTCTCGCGCGCTCGAAACCGTATGCCGCGTTTTGTTACAGCGCTACGGCGTTGTCTTTCGCGAACTGCTGGCGCGGGAGAGCATGTTGCCGCGCTGGCGCGATCTGCTCATCACCTTCCGGCGCCTGGAAGACCGCGGCGAGATTCGTGGCGGGCGCTTCATCAGCGGGTTCATCGGTGAGCAGTTCGCCTTGCCGATCGCGGTGGATTCTCTGCGAGCGATGAAGAACGCTCCTCTTAGCGGCGAAACCATAACCATTTCCGCCGCCGATCCGTTGAATCTTGCCGGCATCGTTGTCCCCGGTGAGCGCGTGCCGGCCATTTCCGGAAAGCACGTCAGCTTCCGCGACGGGGTGTTGGTGGAAAACCCCGAAGCACAACTCATCACCATGGCAGGCCGGCCGTGAGCGACTCGGATCTGATCGAGGGCGAAGACTACTACCTGGAAAACGGAAACTGGGTTTTTACCGCCAAGTATCTGCTGAGGCGCGGATACTGCTGCGGGTCAGGCTGCAGGCACTGCCCGTATGGGTCTGGGCGTGAGAGCGAACCGATGGAAGATGGGCACTAGCTTCTCTCTGAAATCCCGATCCCGCAACGCGGGAGAGGGATCCATATCGTCACGATGAAGATTGGGAAGGAGTGCTCCGTGCGGCATACCGGTCCCTCGTTGCTATAGTGATCCGTCGTTTTGCTTCGGGATTTCAGAGAAAGCTAATTGCTAACTGCCAATTGCTAGGTGCTTATTCGTACCTGAGCGCAATCACCGGATCCAACTTAGCTGCCTTCATCGCGGGATAGA
>DATFXI010000320.1:0-10636 GCA_035316085.1 Candidatus Angelobacter sp. | reverse complement strand
TGCCCGTTTGCGCCGCGCGTGCCGTACGAAATCTGGATCATGCCGCGCCGGCATGAGTCATCGTTCGAGCGCTCGGTAGCCTCCCAACCCGAAGCGCTGCCTGACTTGAGCGCGCTGATCCGCCGCACGCTGCAAAGAGTCATGAGCGTGGCCGAGGCCTTCCACCTGGTGCTGCACACCGTACCCAATACCTACCAGAAGTCGAACATCCTGCAGTACTGGAAGACCGTGGACGAAGACTACCATTGGCACATCGAGATCTTGCCTATCGTGGCCACCAAGGCCAAGCCGTACTTCCTGAAAGAGGTTTACTTCACGCCGGTATCCTCAGAAGTCGCCGCGGAACGGCTCAGGAAGCTGGCAATCCGGTAGAAGAGCAGTCAGCCGTCAGCACTCAGCAGTCAGCCCGCATGCCCTTTTCTTGTCATAACAGCATTCTGGGCGTGGAGGCAGTTCCGGGGCTGAATGCTGATGGCTGATTGCTGAATGCTGCCTAGTGTGAGTCGCATCACATCGCCGATGTGAGGCCCGGCGACTATAATTTGGTTTAACTCTATGCCGGCATTCTGGTTACGCGTGGCTTTGTGCTTGTACGGAGTGGGCCTGATCTACGCCCTGGCCTCCCTCTGGGGCGGTCGGCAGGTCCTCACTCGCATCACCATGCCCGCGGTTGGGCTGGGGATGACGTTCCACTTTGTCGCGCTGCTGGAGAACGCCATGCTGAGCCACACCTGGGCGCCTTCTTCCATGCACGAACTGGAATCGTTGCTGGCGTTTCTGATGATGATCCTTTTCTTCGCCATCTACGCGCGATATAAGGCCACAGCGCCGGGTTTAGCGGTCTTTCCCCTGGTCTTTCTGCTGACGGCGTCGGCTGCCTTCGGCGCCACGCCAGCCGACCACGGGCTGCCGCTCTTCGTGAGCCCACAGTGGGTTTACATGCACGTGGCGTTGATTCTGTTCGGCTATTCTGCGCTGCTGTTCAGCTTCATTGCCAGCATTCTCTACCTGCTCCAGGAGCGCACGCTCAAAGCCAAGAACACCTCCAGCTTCTGGTCGCGGCTGCCGGCGCTGGCCACCATCGATGAGATCGGCTACAAGTGCCTGATTTGGGGGTTTCCCTTCATGACCTTGGGGTTGATTGCCGGCTCGATTCTGGCCGAGGCCCGCTTTGGTTCAAAGTACTTTGCCGATCCTAAAGTCCTCCTCTCTATCTTGATGTGGGTGGTGTATACCGTACTGTTGTACACGCGTTGGAGCGCAGGCTGGCGTGGACGCCGCGCCGCATATATGGCGACCTTTGCATTTGCTGTCGCCGTGGTGGCTTGGGCTGCCAACAACTTGAGCCAGACGCACAGGTTTATTGGCCCATGAATTTCCACCTCATCGGCGTGAACCACCACACAGCGCCGCTGGAGTTGCGCGAGCGGCTGGCTGTTTCCGAAGAACGTTTGCCTGACGTGGTGAGCACCCTGGTCAAGCAGCCGGGCGTTGACGAAGGCATGGTGCTTTCCACCTGCAATCGCGTGGAAGTGCTCACCAGCACGCGCCAAGGCGCGGACCTCCGCGGATTTCTGCGCAGCTATTTCGGCTTGGGCAACGACGAGGACGACAAGCTGGATTCCCACGTGTACGAATTTGAAAAGCGCGAAGCTGTGCGTCACGTCTTTCGCGTGGCTTCAAGTCTGGACTCCATGGTGGTGGGTGAACCGCAGATTCTGGGCCAGGTGAAGGAAGCTTACGCCGTGGCTCGCGGGCTCGGCGCCGTCCACTCCGCGCTGGACGCGCTGTTGTCCCGCGCCTTCGCGGTCGCCAAACGCGTGCGCTCGGAGACGGCCATCGGCAGTTCCACGGTTTCGATTGCTTCGGTGGCGGTGGAGCTGGCAGAGAAGATTTTCGGCTCGCTCGAAAACAAGACTGTGTTCCTGCTGGGCGCAGGCAAGATGGCGGAGCTGGCGGCCCGGCATCTGATGGCCCGCGGCGCCGGCAAGGTCATGATCTGCAATCGAACGTATGAGCGCGCGTTGGAGCTGGCGGAGAGTTTTGGCGGCCAAGCGGTCCCGTTTGACCGGATGCATCAATTCACCGACCACGCCGACATCATCCTGACTTCGATGGGCGCGACGGAACCGGTTTTCCGCAAGGAGCACGGCGAAGCTCTGCTGCGCGTGCGCAAGAACCGCCCGGTGTTTTTCATTGACATCGCGGTACCGCGCAACGTGGCCCCGGAAGTCAACAAGGTGGACGGGCTGTTCGTCTACGACGTGGATGATCTCCAGTCCATCGCTTCCAAGAACACGGCGGAACGGAAAAGGGAAGCCGAACGCGCGGAGAAGATTATTGATCTGGAAGTAGACCGTTTTGCTTCCCGCATGAAGTCGCTGGAAGTGGTGCCGACCATCCTCTCGCTCCAGGAATACTGCGAGACCATCCGCCAGGCGGAGATCGACCGGATCCGCGGACGCCTGGGCCAGATTTCTCCGGATCAGGAGGCGGCCATCGAAGCCATGAGCCGCGCTATCATCAACAAACTCCTGCATACTCCGATTACCACGCTCAAATCTTCCGCCGCGCATCCCGAGGCCGCTACCATTCACGAAATGATTCGCCGTATTTTCAACCTCAGCGGCGGGAAGCAAGACTAATGGCCAACCTTCGCATCGGCTCGCGCGGATCGCAGCTCGCGTTGTGGCAAGCCAACCACGTGGCCGGCCTGCTGCGCGGGCAAGGCCACGCAGTCGAAATTGAAATCATCAAGACCACCGGCGACAAAATCCTCGACGTCGCCCTGGCCAAAGTCGGGACCAAAGGCATGTTCACCAAGGAGATTGAAGAAGCGCTGGCGGCTGGGCGCATCGATCTGGCGGTGCACAGCATGAAGGACGTGCCGACCGAGCTTGCCAGCAAGTTCGATCTGGCGGCGATCATGAAGCGCGAAGACTCGCGCGATGCGTTCATCTCCGTGAAATTCGCGAAGATTGATGATTTGCGGCGCGGCGCCAAGGTCGGCACCAGCAGCCTTCGCCGCCAGTGCCAGCTCAAAGCGCTGCGACCGGATCTTGAAATCTTTCCTCTGCGCGGTAATGTGGACACCCGCCTCAAGAAACTGGAAACTGGAGAGTACGATGCCATCATCCTGGCCGCTGCCGGCGTGCATCGCCTGGGCCTGGACCAGCACGTCCGCTCGCGCATTCCCGCTGAGGTCATGTGTCCGGCCGTGGGCCAGGGAGCACTGGCCATTGAAATTCGCCGCGATGACAATGCTACGCGCGCAATTCTCGGGTTTTTAGACGATACTGACGCGCGCCAGGCCATTGAATGCGAGCGGGCGCTGCTGGGCAGGCTGGGCGGCGGCTGCCAGGTGCCGATCGGTGCGTATGCAGAGAAGCGCGGAGCTGAATTGCATCTAAGCGCGATGGTCGGGCGGCCCGATGGCAGCCAGGTTCTGAGAGAGCAGGCCTCAGGCCGCGATCCGGAAGCGCTGGGCCGCAAGACTGCGCAAAAGCTGCTCGAGCGCGGGGCGGACAAAATCCTGAGTGACGTTTACGGCCAGGAAGCCGCGATCCCCAGACAGCCATGAGCAAAGCCCCAATTCCGTTTCGCGTCAAGGGCAAGCCGCTGGTCGGGCGGCGCGTGCTGGTTACCCGGCCCAGCCATCAGGCATTTGCGCTAGCTGAGCCCTTGCGCCAACTGGGCGCCCACGTGATCGAAGTTCCTACCATCGAAATTCATCATGCCGGAAGCCTGGCGCCGCTCGATAACGCTCTCATCAAAATCGATCATTACGACACGCTGATCCTTACCAGTGTGAACGGCGTGGAAGTGCTCTTCGAACGCTACAACCGGCTGGGACTGCCGATCGAAGATATGAAGCATCTTCTGGTTGTCGCCATCGGCCCGGCGACCGCGGCTGCGATCGAGTCAGAAGGCCTGGGCGTGTCCATCGTGCCGGAGAAATACGTGGCTGAGTCCGTAATCGAGGCTCTACGAGGCAAGCTCTTGAAAGAAAGCCGAGTGCTCTTGGTGCGGGCCAAAGTGGCGCGCGACGTTCTGCCCGATGAACTCAAGAGAGCCGGCGCCAAAGTGGACGTGATTGAAGCGTACGAAACCAGAGTTCCGGAAGGCGCGGCGGAGGCGCTCAAGAAAATCTTTACCTCCGCGGAAACCAGGCCGGATATCGTGACTTTCACCAGCTCATCCACGGCCACCAATTTCCTTCAACTGCTCGCCGACCAGGCGCGGGAGGCTCTCGGCGGAGTTTGCGTGGCGTCTATCGGCCCGGTGACCAGCGCGACGCTCGAGAAAGCCGGATTCAAGCCGATGGTCGAAGCCCGAGAGTACACCATGCAGGGGCTGGTTGAAGCCATTGCTGACTTTGCGAGTGGAAACGATGGCCGACAGGGCACATGCAGGTAGAATGCTCTGACCGTGCTTTTGCTCAAAATCATTCTGGCTCCGCTGCTCATTGCATTGGTAAGCCTGGCTGGTCGCAAATGGGGTCCTGGTGTAGCCGGATGGCTTCTCGGGCTGCCCTTGAATTCAGGACCGGTACTCTTATTTTTGCTGCTTGAGCAAGGGCCGCGCTTTGCCGCCGAGGCTACCCGAGGAAGTTTGCTGGGAATTCTGGCCTGGGCGTCGTTCTGCGTTGCCTACGCCTTCTGCTGCCTGAAGATGTCCTGGTGGTGGAGCACCCTGGTTGGCTGGATTGCGTACTTCGTCGTCGCTTTCGCCCTGCTGCGGGTGAATCTGAGCGTCATGTGGACATTCGTGCTGGTGACGACAGCGCTAGGTTGCATGTTGCTGGTTTTTCCCAAGGCGTCGCAGCCGGATTCTCCTTCCCGGCAGGCCCAGAGGGACCTGTGGTTGCGGATGGCCACCGCCAGCGTCATGGTGGTGACGCTGACAGGTGTGGCCAGCGTGTTGGGGCCGACTCGGAGCGGAATCCTGACTGCCTTCCCGGCTTACACCACAATTCTCGCTGTCTTCACGCATCGAGAGGGGACGGCTTCAGCGGTTCGAGCGCTCAAGGGAGTCACGGCGGGCTTGTATACGGCCGCGACATTCTTTCTGGTGCTGTCGCTTTGCATGATGCGCTTGGGCAACGCGTGGTCGTTTGTCTGGGCGTCGATCATCGCTTTAGCGGTGCATGCCGCGAGTTTGGTGTTCGTTCGCCGCAGCGTTCCGGTGCTGGATCGTCAAGCTGACTGCTGAGTGCTGACGGTCATTCGTAAATATTGCATCCGCACTTTTCCGGCGGGACGTATTTCTTCAGAAACTCCGCCACGCGGGTGTAAGCATCAATCTGGTTTTCGATCTTCGAGAAGCCGTGGCCTTCGTTTTCATAGACTTTGAATTCCACCACGCCGCCGCGTTTCTTGACGGCTTGCGCCACTTGCTCGGCTTCCGTCTTGGGACAGCGCGGATCGTTGCCTCCGGCCAGCAAGAGCAGTGGGGCTTTGATCTGGTCCACAAAGTTGATGGGAGAACGCTCCTGATACCGGGCCTTGTCCTTGATGGGATCGCCCATGGTGGCCAGGTCGTACTCGCGCAGCAACGGATCTTCGTTCTCGACTTCGGTGAACCAGTTTACGAACGGGACGATCGGCACGCCTGCTGCCCACAGGTCGGGCGCTTTGGTCACGGCCATCATGCTGAGGTAGCCGCCATAGCTGCCGCCCATCACCGCGATCTTTTGCGGGGAGACGAAGCCGGTTTTCTTCAACCACTCGGAAGCGGTAATCACATCTTCCAGGTCTCCGCCGCCCATGTCGAAGCGATTAGCGTCCTCAAACTCCTTGCCGTAGCCGCTGGAGCCGCGATAGTTCGGCGCGATGACAAAGAATCCCTGGTTCGCCAGATATTGGATGCTCTTGCTGAAGGCGTTTTGCGTCTGCGACGTTGGCCCGCCGTGAATAAACACAACACCGGCATTCTTGGCGTTACGTTCGGCGTTATACGGCACATACACGAACGCCGAGATCTGCCACTTGCCGTCCTTGCTGGGATAGTGCACCAGAAACGGCTGTACCAGGTCTTCAGGCCGCACGCCGCCGACCAGCGCATGCGTTATCTGCTGCGATTTCTGCGTGGCGAAGTCATACACCCAAAGATCGTTGGGAGAGCTGGCGGCATCGTGGGAATAGAGCAGGCGCGCACCGTTACGCGTAAACGGAGTCTCGGCCCCGGCCAGGGAATTGATGCCTTTCTCGAGCGGCAGCGGGCGCGACTGCCGCGTAGCCAGGTCGTACACCAGAACATCGGCGCTGCCGTCAACGTTGGCGGTCCAGGTCAGGGTCCTGCCGTCAGGCGCGAACTTGCCGGAAGCCACTTCCCATTTGTCACTGGTAAGCCAGCTAATTTTCTTGCTGGCGACGTCCAGCAACCCGGCATTGTAATAGCCATTGCCGGCGTTGGACGTGATAAGCACGGTCTTGCCGTCGGGCGAAATGTCAGAGGCGTAATAGTTGTGCTCGCCTTCATGGGGCGTGAGGTTGGTGGCGTGCCCGGTCGAAGCATTGGCGATAAATATGTTGGAGTCCTTGCCCGCAGCGTGGGCCTGGGTGAAAACAATCCACTTGCCGTCACGCGACCAGATGGGGTTGAGGTTACCCAGCTCCTTCGGCGTCTTGCTGGTCAGATGCGTGACTTTCTTGGTGGCCACGTCGATAGTGTCAATCTCATAGGTCGACGAATCCTTCGGCTTCACTATATAAGCCATCTTCTCGCCGTCCGGAGACCAGGCCGGGCCTTCTTCGGAAATGTCTTTGGTGTTGGTCAGGTTGACGACCTGGCCGCTGCCCGGCGCCACCAGAAAAATGTCCCACTGCTCGTTGCCGTCGTAATCCGAAGCATAAGCGATCCAACGACCCTTGGGCGACCATGCCGGCGAAACCTGCCGCTGGTTGCTGACAGTAAGTTGTACCGGCCACCCGCCCTCCGCAGGGACGATCCACAGATTATTGCGCCCGGAAATGTTGGTGATGAAGGCGATCTGCTTGCCGTCGGGCGACCACGCGCTGTCGCCGACCGCCCGTGTCATGTACAGCTTGTCAATGGTGAAGGGCTGAACATCCCACTTCTGTTTGGACGTGATCTGGGCCGGATCGGTGATGGCGCCGGCCGATGCAGGCGCCGTTGGGACCGGGATTTGGGCAGTGGCAACGGCAGCCGTCAGGAGAATGATCGCCAAGGGCGTAGTGCGCATGACCCCAATTGTGACATTACTTAGCGTTCTGCGCATTGATCTGCGGTGTCTGTTCGCCGATTCTCCCCGAATAGATGATGAATTTGAAGGGATCGGTGTTCTGATTCTTTTCCATCAGCTTCAGATAGGCGAACCGCTTGGCACGCTTGACAGAATCGCTGCCGGGAAACTTCGCCTCCGCAGATTCGAGCAAATCCGCTGCCATCTCATACTTGCCGTCTGCGGCAAGATGGTCGGCGGCTCTGATAATTTGCGCCTCGGAGAGGCCCAGATAGTCGACCAGAAGTTCCGCGCGATCTGCCCGGCCGGGATGAGCCAGACCCTGAAGGTTCGCCTCCCAGTACCCGACGTTTTGATCGTAGATTCTATCGATCACGTGCTCGCGCAGGATGTAGTAAGGTTCGTAAGCATCGGGTTGCGTGGCCAGGAAATCCGGCGGGATGAGATTGGCTTGGTGAATCGCGGCACGCTCGTCACCACGACGGATAGCGGTGAGCACCTGTTCCCGCAACCATGTCAAATCCTTCTTCAAGTGGCTGAGAATCAGCGTTGAAGCGAACTGTTGGGTAAGCGGCGCGTGCCCGTGCAACAGGTGTTGCGGATCCCTGCTCGCGATCACGTCGATCGCATCCAGGAGTCCCTGCAGATCACCCGCTTCATCAAACGGCGCCCCCAGATACGGCATGATGATATCCCCCGTGAACATCACTTTATCGTCGGGAAGATAAATCAACATGGCATCATGTGTTTCACCCCCTCGAGCCGGGATCAGCTCGAATGTCGATCCCCCGATGCTCAGCTCCGTGCGCTTGTCAATCGTAGTGTCCGGTTTGTACCCGAAAACATCGTCGGGGTTGAATCGCTCTCCGAAGAACTGCTTGCCGAAGACGCCCGGCCCATTGATTTGCTGCTCGAAATCCTCTCGATAGTTCTCTCTCCCATAAAACTTGGGACGAGGATTAAGGCCGCGGAAATACAAATGACCGCCGACATGGTCCCAGTGGGCATGAGTAACGAACACAGTCGTCAGTGGCGGCAGTCCCGGCGCGTAAGCTCGCAGCGCTTCATATGCACCTTTTGCGAAATCGGGGCGAGTGCCGGCGTCAATCGCGATCAGTTGATGCCCGTCCCTCGAGACCACGAAGTAGTATTCCGTGAATTCGAAGCCGGAGAGCGCGTAGACGCGACCGGGAACGATCTCGGTGATGCGCCTCGGGGCAAAGGCATGACCGGAGGCGCGGTCTTCGGAAAACGGTGTCGCCAGTGTGATCGGGTGATTGAAGTCGGAATAGCCGCTGCGGCGCAGGTACTCCTGGGCTTTTGCCTTATCGTGATCGTTGAGCGCGAGTTTGCCGAGATGATAGTAGACTTCGCGCAACCATGCCGGATGAGGCGCCTTGTCGGCGTGCTCGACACACCAGGCGAGTTCCTCCTGTGCCGCCTTTCTCTGCCCAAAGTAGCCGGGAAGCTCGGTATGTACGACGCCGGCAATCCAGTTCACGACGAAGACCTGCCCGCCTGAGAGCTGCTTTGCCTGATCGAGGGTAGCAATCGTGTCCTTTACATACCCATAGCGCTTCACAAGCGGCACCGAGGATGCATGCTGAGCGCGCAACAAGCCGATGATCCCCAGATACAAAGACTTCTGAACCGGCGTCAACTGTGGCTCGAATTCTTTAAGGCGCGCGGTGTAAAATTCCGCTCCTTCCTCCTGCCGGTTCGAGTTCGCAAACTGGGTCATCAGTATGAACATCAATTCCGGGTCTTTTGGCGGAGCCACGCTGTTCACGGACTTCAGGTATTCCAGATCCGGGTTGTGTACCTTCGCCGAGGCCTGGTCACTGCTTCGCAAGAATGCAGTAGCCCCGACCACGAGCAGCAGAAGACAGAACAGAACCCCGATCCCCGAGAGAGCGCGGGCTTTCACAAGCGAGCGCAAGTCCCCATTGCGCAGAAACAGACCCGCCCACACCAGCGATCCCACCACGACCGGGAAGATGAACCACGGATCCCCGACTCTCACCTGCGTCGCCGTCGCGCCACCGAGGTAACCCGTCAGCAAAATGGCGCCGAGAACAGCCGTACGGGGATAGAGATACGCTGCCAGGCAGATGAGCTCAACCATGCCTAGGTAGATGACAAGCCCGGCCGGATATCCAAGCCTGACCGTTCCTTCCACGGCGACCGGCAGGCGTAACACCTTAACCATCGCGTCGAAGAGCAAGAAAGCCACTGTAAGGGCTGTGATCAGGCGCCCAGCCCACAGGCTGGTCTTTGAGGTGACTCCGATTTCGTCATCACGTTGCATAATGCTTTCTCCAGCAAGAACCAAGTCCACAGCCACTTACTCCAGTTGTTGGCTGATCACAATCTTTCCAAACGCAGCTCCCGTTTCGTAGTACCGGAATGCTTCCAGTGCGTCGTCGAACGGAAATACGCGATCGATGATCGGTCTCAGTTGATTCACTTCAATGGCTCGGTTCATAGCGATGAAGTGTCCGCGACTGCCTGCGAATACCACGCGAACGGTGGCGGCCGCGCGGTACAGGGTGTCCATGTTGATCGTCGTCGATTCGCCAGAGAGGCGGCCGATGAAATTGACCTGTCCATCCAGCGCCACGGATTGGATGGACCGCTCGAGGGTGCCGCCGGCGATATCAATCACATGATCGACGCCGCGACCGTGCGTAATCTCACGCACCATGATATGCCAATCGGGTGTCGTTCGGTAATTGATCACTTCGTCAGCGCCCGCGACCTTGAGCCGGCTGGCTTTGCTGTCGCTGGAGGTGGTCGCGATCACGCGAGCACCGAAGATCTTTGCAAACTGCAGCGCAAAGAGAGACACTCCACCCGATCCGAGGATCAGCACGGTGTCTCCGGCCTGAAGCTTTCGCGTTCCAGTCAACGCATTCCAGGCAGTGACTGCGGCACACGGCAACGTCGCGGCTTGTTCGAACGAGAGATGGTCAGGGAGGTGTACGACGGCCTCCTCGCTCAGCACGACATACTCTGTTAGCATGCCGTCGAGCGAACCGCCAAGTTGCGGCGCATATTCCCAGGTGACCGATCCTTCAATCCACCGCGGAAACATGGCCACAGCGACCCTGTCACCAACCACGACGCGCGTCACGCCGGGACCAGTCTCTGCGATCTCTCCAGCGCCGTCAGCGCACATGACCACGTCGGCCTTTACCGGAAGCGGGTACGTACCTTGCAGCACGGAGAACTCACGGGCGTTGAGGGAGTTTGCGCGCACACGAATGAGCACCTCACGAGGACCCGGCTGGGGCACGGGGTGTTCCTTTGCTATCAGGCTGGCAAGACCGCCACCTGACTCCGCGTGATAGCTCCTCATGCAGTTGTTCGCTCCATGGCTCAAGGCATCTCGCGAAGCTGGCGGATCTCGCTTTCGCCTTCACCCACAGCCGC
>DATFXI010000319.1:0-3872 GCA_035316085.1 Candidatus Angelobacter sp. | reverse complement strand
AAGTCCTTTTATACCGGCCAATCCGAAAATAGAGGGTGGCGGCTAATCGAAAAAGGCAGTATTCTTTCTTTCGTTTGATATGGAGTACACCAGGAGGGTGAAGGCCGGTCGCCGGACCAATCCTGGCAGGGAGAACCCAGTGGCAGGCCTTCACGCCAGCCATGATTCTCTTTATCTCATTACCTCCAGAAGATGACAAGTCGGTTCCGGGGTAACCCGGATCAGCCTGCAACAGATGCCTCGTTGGTGTCCAGTGTGTCGAGTCTCGTCGATCATCGGACACGGGCAACGGCGCAAGCCGGCGCACGACGAGCAGCACGATTGCGTGTGGGTACGGCGTGGCCGATGCCCGCTCTGCGGCAAGACGTTCACCATGCTGCCCGGTTGGTCCGTGCCCTATGGACACTACACGCTGCGTTGCCGACAACAAGCCTGGGAGGCAGTCTGCAATGACGGCCAAGGATGGGAACAGGCCGTGCCTCTGTGCCAGGATCCCACTCGTTTGCCTGATCCCAGCACGCTTCGACGATGGGCCTGGCGGAGAATGATCAGCCTCTGGTCTGCGGCGAAAGCCTGCCTATCGGGGCTTAGCATCGGGCAGTTTTGGCAGGCGCCCACCATCTTCGCCTGGGATTGGCCGGCAGCCAGCCGTATTCTGCTGCTGGAGGCAAACTCGCCATGAGTTGGCAGGCGGCGGACTTACTCAAACAGCAGATCCCGCTGTTAGATTACTTACAAGGACAAGGTTGGAAGCCAGCCCGACGGTCGGCTGGTGGCCGGCTATTGGGTCTGTGCCCGCTGCATCCCGATCAGCGGCCGAGTTTGCTGGTAGATCCCAGCAAGAACCTGTTCTACTGCTACGGCTGTGGCCGCGGCGGCGATGTGATTCGTCTCGCTGAGCTGTATCACGGTGTCCGCTTCGCCGAGGCCATGGCACTTCTGCGACATTGGAACGGACTCGGATCTCTGCTGCCGGACGTCGCCCAGTTCTACCAGCTCCATTTACAGCGCCACGCTGAGGCCGCCGCCTACCTGATGCAACGCGGCTTACAGGCCGAGGTCATCGAGGAACTGGGCATCGGCTATGCCCCTGGCCGCTGTTTACGCACCTGGTTAAACAGTTTGGGATACCCGCTGATAGCTCTGCAGCAGGCCGGTCTAGTGAACGGCGAAGGATACGACACCTATAGTCATCGGATCGTGTTTCCGCTGGAAGGGAATCTGTACGGACGGAGCATCGGCGCCGCCGTGCCGCACCGCTTTCTGCCGGGGAGCAAGGGCGGCTTGTATGCCTGGCAGAAGGTTCGCCACCATCCCGAGATCATTCTCGTGGAGGGCCTGTTCGACTTGGCCGTGCTCTGGCAAGCTGGATTCCGCAACGTCACCTGTACGCTTGGAACTCACTTGAATGCGCTGCAGTTCCGCCAGTTGTGTGCAGACAACGAGTGTAGTGGCAAGCGTCGCACGGTGTACCTAGCCTTTGATTCGGATGTCAATGGCAGTGGCCAAAGAGCGGCACAGAGTTTGTCGCAGCGTTTGCGAGCCGCAGGAATCAGCACGCGGCGCGTCGAACTGCCCGCTGGTCACGACCCCAACAGCTTCTTTGTCAGTGGCGGCAACGCTGACAAGTTTCAACTCCTGCTGGAGCGGGCTTGCCTATGAGATTTCGTGTCGCTGAACAGCATAAACTGAGCAACGCGCACAGCCCGTTTCGCGTGGTTCAGCAAAGCGGCCGGGAAGTGGAGTGGATCAATCGTTTCCTCGACCAGCAGCGAGTCCGCGGTGTGGCGGATTCCACGCTGCGCAGTTATGCCCACGACTTACTGCATTTCCTCCGCTGGTGGGCAGCGGCTCATAAGACGGCCGCGATCACCAAAGAGGCGCTCACGGCGTCAACCTTGCTCGACTATATTCGCCGCCAGGTTGGCCAGAATCCCGCCCCCGCCGCCGCGAGCGTCAACCGTCGAGTCGGAACCGCCGAGCGTGCCATGCGGCTTGAGTTTCCCGACGTCCCTCGTCTGTTTGCGCCCGGCTTTCAGCACTGGTACCGGCGGCAATCACGGCTGGGCTATGGGGGGCAACGTCCGGCGCTGACCCAGTTGCGGGTAAAGACGCCCAAACGCTTGATCGTGCCTTTGTCGATCGATGAAGTCCATCGCTTCTGGCACAGTTTTCGCACCTCGCGCGACTTGGCCATCGTTGGCCTGATGGTGCTGCATGGCTTACGGTCCTGTGAAGTCTTAGCCCTGAACCGCGAAGACCTCCAGCTCCCGGAGCTGCAAATCCGCGTCCCGGGTAAGGGCAAAAAGATTCGCGTGCTACCTCTAGATCACGATTCTGTCAAGCTGCTCGATCACTACCTGTGCTTGGAACGGCCTCCGCAATGTGGCCTACCTTTATTCGTCTCTCTCAAGGGACCGTCCCGCGGCCATCGTATGACGGCCGCCGGTCTACGTTCGTTGTTTCGTCATCACCGGCAAACCACCGGCGTGAGGAAAGCCAACGCCCACCGCTTTCGACATACGTTTGCTTCCGACATGCTGCGCGCAGGTATTAGCCTGCCGGCGCTTATGCACCTCATGGGGCATGCGCAGATTCAAACCACGATGGTCTACCTTCATCTCACTCCACAAGATGTCTGGGAGCAATACGCGCGCGCGGTTGCGCAGCTCACTCGGCCCACTCCGCCGAAGCAGTCATGAAACGCCAACGTTTTCCGCTCCCCACACACCCGCTGACCAAGTTCTTCGAGCCAGCGGTGGAATCTGTGACGACTTCGCTGGGTGATGCATCCGTCACGTCCTATCGCGGAACTGTTCGACTTTTTCTGACTTACCTCGACGCTCAGTATTCTGAGGTCCACTCTCTCCAGCAGCTGCGCCGCGATCCCCATATCCTCGGTTGGCTGGCTCTGTTGCGCTCGCACCGCCCGCCGCTCGCCACCATCACGCGCGCAAACTATGTGATTTATCTGCGCCGCCTATTGGAGGAACTCGCCTGGATACAGCACCTCCCCGAGTTGGCTCATCTGCTCGGTCGTGATGATGTGCCGCGTAAGGAGCACCATCTGCCGCGCCCGCTCACACCTGAACAGGATGAATTGGTCCAGCAGGAACTACTGCGCCGCGATGACCTGCTCAGCAATGCCTTGTTGCTACTGCGTCACACCGGGATGCGCATCAGCGAATGTGTCGATCTCTCCTTCGATTGCTTGCGCCTTGTCGGCCCTGGCCAGTGGGCCATCCACGTGCCGCTCGGAAAACTCAAAACGGAACGCTTGGTTCCCGTGGATTCCGTGGTCTGTCAACTGGTCGAACGCATCCGTTCGCTGCGGCCACCCACCGCGCCCAAGTCCGGTCCTCTCCTATTGCCTCGGCCGCGCGGCCGCTACCTGATGATTCGCAAACTGCGCGCCGCCTTGCGAGAAGTCACCGCCGCCCTCGGCATTCCTGCCCGCATCGTCCCGCACCAATTTCGACACACATACGGAACTGAGATGTTGCGCGCTGGCGTTAGCTTTGCCGCGGTGATCAAACTCCTTGGCCACAAGAGTCCCCACATGACCTTGGAGTATCTTGAGATCACCCAGCAGGATCTCCAACGCGAATTCCACTTGGCTCTCTCCCATCCCAGACACCTGGTACCCTCTCGGACCACACCCCCCGGCCCAGCCCCTCGCGCAGATTTATCAGGCCTGATCGACTCTTTGATAACGGCTCAGCACGTGCTTGAGATCTATCGTCGCAACGTTATCGATCCTTCCGCTCGCCGTCTTCTCGATCGCCTTGCCAATCGCATCGTCAAAATCCTCACGCAAACCAAAAAACTCAAACCCTCCTAAAAATGGGCAGAGATTGGCCGGTTAAGTCCGG
>DATFXI010000318.1:0-5554 GCA_035316085.1 Candidatus Angelobacter sp. | reverse complement strand
CCGATTCCGTACAGTGCGTAGTCAAAACCTGTGGGGTCAAAGAATCAACGATTTGTAGCCTGAGATTAGGTGAACTGTCCCTATCGCAAATCCCATCTCGCCGCCAACAAGCGAGGTACGGGCTGCACGTTTCGCCGCGAGCTTGGAACGATCCCGGCCCCGACTGGCGAGGTGTGTCCTGTCGCCTCATTGCAGTGAGGAACTGGCGCAGGTGCCCTCCGGAACAGGAACGTCGACGAGGCTACTTCGCCAGTTTAGGCAGCGCGCCGCTCGTACCGGTGATGAAGTCCTATAGCGCTCAGTTAAATTGACGGGCCCTGCTCAGGTGATCCGGTACGGCCCGTACGGTGGTTGAAAGCCGTTTGCGTGCGCGTCGAATTTTTCCTTTCCAGGTAGAGCCGGCTGGATGATGGGGCCGGACCTAGATCCAAAAGAGAGCAGGCAGCCCAGGGAAGAAGTCCTTGTCGCTACCCTCTCGACACCGGAGCGTCGATCGGGTAGGACAAGGACATGTCAAACAACACCAGCATTATAAGCGAGACCCTGGGTTTGTCATAGTCAAAATCCAGGCGCATTTCCACTTCCGACCGGATTGGTACCGCCAGGGCGAAGCCTGTGCTTTGGTGAAGCAGTATTACGTCGTGTTGCGGTCCGTGCTGCGCAGCCAATCCCATCTGCGGCGCTATTTGAGGCGTTGCCGGCATTGCCGGATTTTCTTTTTGAGCCATCCCCGGAACGCCGGGCGGAGCGACTTGCGGTGTCCATTTGGCTGCCGGGAAGCGCATCGCAAGCAGCGTTCCACCAAGCGTAGCGTCGCCTACTACGCCACCGCGGAAGGCAAAGCGAAGAAGAAGATTCAAAACGGCAAGCGGGCCCAGGGTGCAGTGCGCGCCGAGGCGAATCCTCCGGTCACCGGAGCCCAGGAATTGCATTCCGGCATGGTGAGCTACGTCGCGATGGTGGCGAGTCTGATCGAGAGTCGGCGTGTGAGCGAAGCAGAGATTCTCCAGCGGTTGGTGAGGGCGATGAGACAACACAGCATGGCGCGCCGCCGCCGGATGGACTATGTTGTGGCCCAGTTGAACCAACACGGTCCATAGGGCAGAGATGACACGCAGCGTGGAACTTTCGGCATTGGATCTGCGATACGAAAGCTATCGGATGAGGAATCCGGCGGCGGAGGGGCGCCTGCTGGCCTCCATCGCCGAGCGTGGCATCGAGGAAGCTTTGGAGGGCGTGGATGCGGCCGGCCAAAGCATTTTGCTGAACGGGTTCAAGCGGTATCGATGCGCCTCGAAGCTACGCCTCCGGATGGCGCCCTATGCGTCGCTGGGAGAAGATGAGGCGGCCGCGATCATTACTCTGCTGCGGGTTTCCAACGACCGCTCGCTGACGATTCTGGAGCAGGCCCGCTTCATCGAGGAGTTGCGCCAGCGCAATGCCATGACCGTTGCCGACATCGCCGGCCGGCTATCGCGCAGCAAGTCCTGGGTGAGCATGCGGCTGGGTCTGATGGCAGAGATGAGCGGCCTGGTGCGGGAGAAACTCTTCCGCGGTGAGTTTCCGGTTTACCCGTACATGTACACGTTGCGGCAGCTCATGCGCATGAACGGCGTCAGCAAGCGGGACATCGAAGACTTCGTGGTGGCGCTGGCCGGCAAGCAGCTCAGCGTGCGCGAGATGGAACAACTGGCGCACGGATATTTTCGAGGGCCGGACTCGTTTCGCGAGGCGATCCGGCAAGGACACGTGGCCCTAGCTTTGGACTGGTTCCGGCAAGTGCCCGAAGACCCGGATGGCTCCAACGAGTTCGAACGCGTGTTGCTGAAAGATCTGGAGATCACGCAGAAGTACATGCAGCGGGTGATGGGAAAAAGCCAAGACCGGCGGTTGAGGACGCCGGCGTTTTTCGCGCAGGCACATCTGCTGACGGCCGGGATCTTGAGCCAGGCACGAGCTTTCTTCGAGGTGATGAGGAAACTGCATGATCGATGCGGACAAACGCCAAGCAGTGTTTCTCCTCCACCAGGAGGGGATGGCACGCAATCAGATCGCGCGTCAACTCCGGATCAGCCCCAACACGGTCGACGTCATCATCGAACAAAAAGGCGAGATGCCGGTCCACACGCGCAAAGACAAGATCCAGGTGGATCCGGATCTGCTGAAGCGACTCTACCAGGAATGTGACGGCTACGCGCAGCGGGTGCACGAAAAATTGGTGGAAGACGAAAGCATCCCGATTCAGTACTCCACCTTGACGCGCTTGCTGCGCGAGCTGGGCCTGAGGCGCAGCCGGGAGCCCCGCTGCGAACGTGTGCCGGATGAGCCGGGCGCCGAGATGCAACACGACACCACGCGCTATCCGATTCTGCTGGGTGGCGCCCGTGCCCCGCTGATCGCCAGCCTGCTGTACCTGCGGTACTCCAAAAGACGGTACCTGCGCTTCTATCGGATGTTCAACCGTTTCCGGATGAAGTGCTTCTTGCATGAGGCTCTGATGTTTTGGCAACATGCGGCGCCGGTTTGCATTATCGACAACACCAATCTGGCACGGTTGCGCGGAACGGGCCAGGACGCGGTGATGGCGCCGGAGATGGAAGCCTTCGCCAAACAGTATGGATTCCGCTTCGTGTGCCATGAAAAAGGTCATGCCAATCGCAAAGCGGGCGAGGAACGCAGCTTTTGGACGGTGGAGACGAACTTTCTTCCGGGACGGCATTTCCAGAGTCTGGAGGATCTGAACCAGCAGGCGTTGCAGTGGGCCACCGTGCGCATGGAACACCGGCCGGTCGCCAAAAGCCGGCTGATTCCGGCCCGAGCGTTCGACCATGAGCGTCCTTACCTGGTGAAACTGCCGGCGCATCTTCCCGCTCCTTACCTGGTACATGAACGGGACACCGATCAGTATGGCTACGCCGCCTTCGACGGCAACTACTACTGGGTGCCCGGCACGAGCCGCGAGGAGGTGAACGTGTTCGAATATGCGGACCGCCTGAAGATCTATCAACACGGCCACTGTGTGGCCGAGTACGCGCTGCCGGCCGATGGAGTCCGCAACCATGTGTTCAGCCCGGAGGGCATGCCCCGGCCTGCGCGCCAACCGAACAATCGCAAGCAGCCGGCTCAGGAAGAGGAGAAACGCCTGCGGGCGATGTCCGCCACCGTAGACGGCTACCTGAACTTCGCTCTCCACGCCGGCGTGCAACAGCACCGGTTCTTGCGGGAGCTGTTCACCTTATCGTGCCGGATGACGCCTGCGGTTTTTATCGAAACCATCGACCGGGCACTGCGCTACCGGATCACCGACATCGAAACGCTGCGGCGCATCGCGCGTTTGTCGATCAGCCAGCAGGAGTTTCAACTCTCCGGGGTGGAGGTGGACGAAAGCTTCCGCCAGCGTGAAGCCTACCAGCAAGGTCATCTGACCGACGCGCCCGATTTTGGCCTCTACGACCAGATGCTCGACGACCAGGAAGGCAACGATGGATGACGAACTGATGAAGACCTTGCGCTATCTCCGCTTGCGGGGCTTGTTGGCGCATTGGGACGAGTACGTGACCCTGGCGCGCCAGAAGCAGTTCTCGCCGGTTCGCTTGCTGCGTCACGTGGTGGAAGAAGAATCCAAGATCCGCCAGGAGCATGCCCGCCAACTGCGGCTGGCCCGCGCCCGCATACCCGAACTGTGGCGGATGGAAACCTTCCCCTTTGAGCGCCAGCCGAAGCTGGATAAGAAACACATGCTCTCGCTGTACGACGCCTTGGATTACATGACCCAGAATCGTAACTGTATCTGGGTGGGCCCGACCGGATGCGGCAAGACCGGACTGGCGACCGGCTTCCTCATCCAGGCCATTCAACGCGGGTATACGGGCCGCTACGTCATGTTTGCCGAGTTGGTGGCGGAGTTGTTCCGATCGGTGGCGGATCATTCGGAGCAGCAAATCCTCAAGCGCTATCTGGCCTACGATTGCCTTCTGGTTGACGAGGTCGGCTATGTGGAAGTGGAACCCGTGCAAGTCGGCTTGTTCTTCACCCTGATGCACAAGCGCCACCGCAAAAAGCCTACGCTGATTACGTCGAATTTGGGCTTCAGCGAATGGCGATCGTTTCTGAAAAACGATCACTTGACGGCAGCTCTCATCGACCGCCTCACCGAGAACAGTCACGTCATCAACATGAAAAACTGCGTCAGCCTCCGGCCCAAGCTGAAGCCCGAATCATGATGTTTGGGGATCGACTCGACCAACTCCGCCGCGTCCCCTTACCAGCCGTGTTGCGGGAAACCGGCGCCCAACGCGATCGCTATGACAAGGCCAAGTGGCACACACCCAAGGGCGCCATCTCCATCACCGGCGTGAAGTTCATGAACTGGCATCGGAGCCTCGGCGGGGGAGGTGCGATCGATTTGGCCATGCACCTGAACGACCTCGACTTCAAGGCGGCTGTCGCTTGGCTCCAGCGTCACTTTCCCATTGCGCCGGATTCCGAGCCCTCGCCGGCCCCGCGCCGTTTGACAATGCCGCCGCCGGACCCAAGCCAGCTTTCCTCCGTGAAGCGTTACCTGGTCCATGAGCGCGCGATCACGCCCTCGCTGACGGACTCCCTCATTGCGTGCGGAAAACTCTACGCCGATCGTCGGGGCAATGCGGTCTTCCTCCTGCTGGGAAACGAACACACACCTGTGGGCGCCGAACTGCGCGGCACCGGACCGCAACCTTGGCGCGGCATGGCGCCCGGCTCGCAAAAAGATCTCGGCTACTTCTCCGTCCAGGCTCCGGACGCCACGATGGTGATCCTGTGCGAGTCCGCCATCGACGCCATCAGTTGCCTTCTGCTTCATCCTTCTTCGCTCTGCCTATCCACCTCTGGAGCCCGACCCCGCCCGCGTTGGCTGCCTGCGTTGTTATCCCAACGCCTTGCCGTCTATTGTGGTTTTGATGCCGATGCCACAGGTGATGCCATGGCCGCACAGATGATCGCCTTCCATCCCTCGCTTCGCCGCCTCCGTCCCGCCCAACACGATTGGAACGACATCCTCAAGTCCCGTTCCGCCTAACGCCAGAACTTCCTTCCGCACTTCAATCAGCCAATCTGTGCCGCCCGCCAAAACCGGACCACTACTTGGAAAGAAAAATACCCGCTCCACATCCTGTGAATGCGCGAATCAGTCTACCTGAGCGGAATGGATCAATTTAGCTGAGCGCCGTCGGACCCGCGACGGGAGTCGAGATTCGACATCTGATTGATGGGATGGCTGCGGCCAATCCGCTATGGCGCGCACCGAGGATTCACGGCGAGTTGAAGATGCTTGGCATCGAGATCTCGGAACGGACCGTCTCCCGGCTTCTGCGGAAGTTGCCGCGACGGCCCGACCAGACCTGGGTGACCTTCCTGCACAACCACGTTGGTCAAATGGTCTCGATGGACTTCTTCACCGTGCCCACGATCACGATGAAGGTGCTGTTCGTGTTCATGGTGCTGGAACATCGCCGTCGCGAGGTGCTGCATTTCAACGTGACGGAGCACCCCTCTGCAGCCTGGACGTCCCAGCAGA
>DATFXI010000317.1:0-10112 GCA_035316085.1 Candidatus Angelobacter sp. | reverse complement strand
TTCTCCTGGCAAGAAGGGTACGCGGCCTTCAGCGTGAGCGAATCGAACCTGAACGCTGTTGCAAGATACATTCGCGACCAGGAGAAGCATCACACTAGGATGAGCTTCGAGGATGAGTTCGTAGCGTTATTGAGAAAACATCGTGTCGAATTCGATCCAGAACACGTGTTTGGCTAAGTGCCGCCCCTCCGCCACCCCACCTCGCGAACACCGCGCGTGGTGGGGGCCCCGCGCTCCGGGGCTTCGTATTGTAATCTTCCTATTCCCAGCGCTTCCGCGCTGGGCTACGTAATGTCGCGCCTTCGGCGCTAGGTCGACCCGCGTTACCCGTTGTGCCGGGACTCGGGCTCGCTCAGGCTGACAGGGGTTAAGAGTTTTCTTGAACAAAAAACCCTCCTGTCCTGCGACAGGAGGGGTGTGAGCAGAGGACAGTACAACTGGCCCTAAAGTTATGTCGCTGCGCTCCAAACCGCTCTGGGTCCTCGTTCCTCAAGCTCCTTCTGCACCCGTAACACGCGACTCCCACCCCAGCACGCGAAAACCGCGCGCGCCGGGGACCCCGCGGCTCGGCGCGCAAGTCGGCCCCGCCGCGCTAGATGGCCCTCTCCACGTGAAACTGTTCGGTTTCGGTCGAGCCTTCGAGCGCCGTGGTTGAAGATTGCCCGTTTGCGATGGTCTGCGTGATGTCGTCAAAGTATCCGGTGCCGACAAACCTCTGGTGGCGCACCGCGGTGTACCCTGCTTCAGCGTTTTCAAATTCCTGCTCCTGCAGGCGGGAATACGCCGTCATGCCTTCCTTGGCGAAAGCGCTTGCCAGCTCGAACATGCTGTTGTTCAACGCGTGGAATCCGGCCAGAGTGACGAATTGGAATTTATATCCCATCGCTGCCAGCTCGCGCTGGAACTTAGCGATGGTCGCGTCGTCGAGCTTGCGCTTCCAGTGGAACGAAGGCGAGCAGTTGTACGCCAGCATCTTGCCCGGGAACTTGGAGCGGATGCCTTCGGCGAAGCGCCGCGCTTCTTCCAGGTTCGGCTCCGCCGTCTCGCACCACAGCATGTCGACGTACGGCGCGTAGATCAAGCCGCGGCTGATGGCCGCTTCCAATCCGCCTTTGTAACCCAGGAAACCGTCAGGAGTGCGCTCGCCGGTGAGGAACTCGACGTCGCGAATATCGCTGTCGGTGGTGAGCAGGCGGGCGCCGTTGGCATCGGTGCGCGCGATCAGCACCGTGGGCACGCCCAGGATATCGGCCGCCAGGCGCGCTGCCACCAGCTTGGCCACAAACTCTTGCGCTGGAACCAAAACTTTGCCACCCAGGTGGCCGCACTTTTTGGCGGAAGCCAGTTGGTCTTCAAAATGGACGCCGGCCGCGCCGGCTTCGATCATGGACTTCATCAGCTCAAACGCGTTGAGCGCCCCGCCAAAGCCGGCTTCAGCGTCGGCCACGATGGGGGCGAACCAGTAGATGCCGTTCTTGCCTTCGGAGTGATGAATCTGATCAGCCCGCAGGAAAGCGTTGTTGATCTCTTTGACTACGGCAGGAACGCTGTTCGAGGGATACAAGCTCTGATCGGGATACATCTGTCCGGCGAGATTGGCGTCGCCCGCCACTTGCCAGCCGCTCAGATAAATGGACTTCAGGCCTGCCTGTACCTGCTGCAGTGCCTGGTTGCCGGTGAGCGCACCGAGCGCGGAGACGAAATCGTCGTCGCGAAGCATCTCCCATAGGCGCTCCGCGCCCAGGCGGGCAAGCGAATGTTCGACATGGACGGTGCCGCGCAGGCGGACTACGTCCTGGCCGGTGTAATTCCGGGTGATCCCCTTCCAGCGGTCACAGGTGCTCCATTGTCTTTCCAATTCCGATGCGTTGTTGCGTTGCACTGTCGTTGCTCCTCTAGTGTTTGTCGAGGCGTACTACTGTCCCCGCGCCTACTATTGGATTCCCAGGCAGGTAGGGGCGCAAGTAAACTAGTCCGATTCGGACGAGTTGGCCGAGAAGAGCCACAGCCGAGGCGGCTGTGCAACACGGTTGTTGATCAAACTGGAACTAGTTATTCGCGACCGTGCAGTTGGCCACGCACTTCAACGAGAACACATCGATCTCGGCCTTCTTGTGAGGAATTTTTTGCCCTGCCTCCGGGACCACGATCAGAGATTGCGGGCCGTCAGCCACGTTGAAGGTGCATTCAAAGGTCAGAGACTGGACACCCCTTTGCTGGCATGAGTTCTGTTGAAGCGCCGTTTCGAAAGCGTCAGCCTGGGCGTGCAACTGGTCGGCCACTTTGGAGGGCAGTATGGCAACCGCCATCGGAACCGGCGATTTGATCTTCACGCTGACTTTCTCGCCATCGTGCTCAGGCAGCAACCCGCCATAGACCTTGGTAAACGAGGTGAGCTCGTATTTTTCCTTGAACTGGCGGATCCATTGAAACTCGGGCTGAATGCAGTTTTCGATGCAGGCCCAGCGGTAGTACTGGATATGGACGTCGTTGGGCGAGACGAAGTGCCGCGTGGCTGAGCCCTGGCCGGTTAGAACTGTGGCGACTCCCACACCGATGGCGCGATCGACTTTACTGTTCGGGTCGAGCACCGCGCCCATTCCGGCAAAGACGGCGCGGTCCACGCTGTTCCGTTCGTCGTGGATGATGAGCACCATCGCTGCCGGCGGCAATTGGCAGGTATAGGTGGCCTTAACGACGTGCTCTTGCCGGCAAAAGTAGGGAATGTCGGCCAGCAATTCGTGACGCTGCATAGCCTGGCTCCAGTCGCTAGACCTGGCCATGGCGATGGTGACCGGCAGCGCTGACTGGACGTCAATGTGCATGCCGCCGCCATCCGGTCCCGGATGATAGACGCGGCCGGCGTGATAGTTCGCAGGATCCAGCCGCACCGACTCATCGTTCGCCGGTTGCCATTGAAAGACCTTCTGCTGTGCGAATGCCGGTGTGAGCAGCACCAACATCAGCAGCGCTACAAAGATGCCCCGAGTCTTCATAGTATTCACCCCCACATTGATCTAATTACAGCCCGAATTCGGCGGGGCCACAATTCCCCAAGTGTCCAGCGACTTCCGGATCGAGCGGGCCGTGCGCCAAACCGCCACGCGGCGTCCCTTACTGTCCGATTCGGACGAGTAAGCCATAACTGATATATGATGGCTTCGGCTTTGATCACTCAGGCCAAAAACGATATCCCGGAGTCGCTTCTCCGTGAGCTCAAAGAGCATCTGGTCGGGCGCCGCGTGAGCAGCGGTTTCGCCCTGCTGGACCGCCACGCGCAAGTGTTCGCAGACCTTGATCCCGCCCAGCCCAACGCCGCAGCTCTGGCCGGCCATGTGGCGCAGTGGGTGGATATCGGATACAGCGAGCCCGAACTGGTCGAACAACTGCTGGCACGCTTCCCGCCGGCAGCCAGGCGCAAGCTCTCCGTCGGAGATTATCTGCAGCTGCGCATGGCCGAGGGTCTGCTCGCCCTCCTGCGGGACCGCCCGGATGAAGCCCTGCGCCATTTCGATCTGGTGCTGTCTTTGCAAGATGAGATCGAAGACAAAGAATCCGTGGCCATCGCCCACTTCTGGAACGGCCGTTGCCATCGCAAGAAAGGCGAGTATGACGAAGCGCTGAAACGCAGCGCCGCAGGCCGCGAGCTGGCGCAGTCGCTTGGCTACGAGAAGATGGCGGCGGTCATGCGCGTGCTGGAAAGCTGGTTGCATTTTCAGAAAGGCCAGCGAAGGGAAGCGGCGCGCATCCTCGACCAGGCGGAAGCCGTTCTGCGCGCGACCGACGACGACATTACGCTCGGCAACATTTATTCCGCGCACGGCCGTATGGTGCGCCGCCAGGGCAGCTACGGCGAGGCGCTCAAGTTTTTCTCGCGCGCGATCGAGCATTTTCGGAAGCGCAATCCGCAACATCGCAACCTGGCGCGGTCGCTCACGAATATTGCCTACGTGCAGCGGCTGATCGCGTTGCAAATCAGCAAGCAAATGGATACGGAAGCCGAGCGTCGCCGTAAGAGCCAGGCCAAGAATAAAGATAAGGGTGCGGCGCCGAGGTCCCTCTCCCGCCGCCGCGAAGAATATGAGCAACACCGCAGCGGCGCGTTCGCCAATCTGGAGCAGGCAGAGAAGATCTACCGCCATCACAACCATCATCACGGTATCGGCAGCGTGCTCGAAAACCGCGGCCTGCTGTATTTTGACAGCGGAGATCTGGAGAGTGCCGATGAGCAGGCGGCGCAGGCGTATGCCCTGGGCCAAGCGGAGAATGATTCCATCTTGGTGGCGCGGGCGCGGTTGTTGCAATGCGAGGTATCGAATGCGCGCCTCGAAGAAGAGATGGAAGGCTGGGAGCACGCGCAAGCGGCGCGTGACTATGCGCGCCAGGCAGTGGAGGCGGCCAAGCACACGCAGAACCATCGCCTGCTGGCGCGGACTTATATATGGCGCGGCCTGACGGCGTGTTATCCCGCGATCCACGACGCGGAAGACGCTAAGCACTGCTGTGACCGGGCCGGGACGTTCATCAAAGCCGGGGAGTCCGACGATCTATGGGAAGAACTGCAGTTGTTGCGCCACAAAGTGACTCCGCGGGGCGCTATCGATCCGCAGTTGCGGGCCTGGTCGCAGGGCGTCACAGGCGATAAGACGTTTCAGGAGCTGGCGGAAGATTTTGCCGAACTCGTGATCCCTCGGGTATGGGAGAAAGAGGGCAAGAAGGTCCAGCGGGTGGCCGCGCGGTTGAAAGTCTCGCCCAAGAAAGTGCGCAGGATTTTGGCGAGAGCGGGGAAAAGAAAGCAGAGATAAGATCGGGTGATCTGGTGATCGGAAAGCAAATTTGCCGCAGATGACCACAGATTCAGTGGATTGGCTAAGAGCCACAAGCCAAAAGCCGGAAGCTAGATGCTCGTTTTAACTGACGACCAAGTCCGCCAACTCGCTGATGTTGGTGAGGTGATCAGCGCGATTCGCGAAGCGTTTGCGCGCGATTACTCCGCCACGCTGCGCATGCCGGTGCGAACGTCGTTGGAGTTGGCGGGCGGCGCCGTCCTGTTGCTCATGCCCTGCTACGACCGCGCGCTCGGGGTGGCCGGAGTGAAGACTGTGACCGTGAGCCGCGAGACGGGCGTGAACGCGGCATATGAGCTGATTGACCCGAAGACCGGGGCAACGCTGGCACGGATGGCGGCCAACTGGCTCACTGATCTGCGCACCGCGGCTACCTCAGCCGTGGCTACCGACCTGCTGGCGCGGCCTGACGCCGAAACACTGGGCGTGTTTGGCTGCGGCCGGGAAACGGTCGCGCATCTGACTGTGTTGCCGCATGTGCGCCGATTCAAAAGATTTCTGGTCTGCGGCAGCTCGCGCGCGAAGGCGGAAGAATTCGCAAAGAAGACGGGAGCCGGCTGCGGATTGGCGATAGAAGCCGCGGACGCAGCCGTCTGCGCCGGCGAATCGGACGTCATTTGCACTTGCACCACTTCGCCCACCCCGGTGTTTGACGGCCGCAGACTACGTCCGGGCACGCATTTGAATCTGGTCGGCGCTTTCCAGCCAGAGACGCGTGAAGTGGATGATGAAACCGTGAAGCGCGCACGGATTGTTGTGGATACAGCGGAAGGGGCGCTGGCTGGGGCGGGCGATCTTCTGATTCCCCTCAAGAATGGCACGATTCGCCGTGACCATATTCTGGCTGACTTGCACGAGATTGCGAGCGGCAAGAAACAGAGAAGGGCCGGCAGGGAAGACATTACCCTGTTTAAGAGCGTTGGCTGCGCTCTGGAGGATCTGGTGACGGCGAAGCTGGTTTACCACCGGGCAACCACATGACGACAAAGAAGACTTTCGATTTCGCCGTAATCGGCGCCGGCGTGTTCGGTGCGTGGACATCGCGTTATCTTCACCGCTCCGGCGCGAGCGTCGTGCTGCTGGATGCTTACGGCGCGGGCAATAGCCGTTCGAGCTCCGGTGGCGAGACCCGCATTCTCCGCACCGGGTATGGGCCGGACGAGCTCTACACGCGCTGGGCCATACGCTCTTTTCCGCTGTGGCGAGAATTCTTTTCCGGGATCGGTAGAGACTTGTTCCAGCCGACCGGCGTGATGTGGGTGAGCGAGACGCAAGACCCGCACGTACTGAAGATGTGGGAGCTGCTGAACCGGCTGGGCGTCAAGTGCGAGAAGTTGAATGCGTCTGATCTGGGCCGCCGCTATCCGCAATTGCAGTTTTCTGACGCGGCAATGGCGGTGCTGGAGCCAGAAAGTGGCGTGTTGATGGCGCGCACTTCGGTGCAGGCGCTGGTGAAGAGCCTGACGCAAAGCGGAGTTGACTTCCGTACCGTTTTGGTGGGCGCGCCTGAAGGCCGGGGCACACTCAGCGAGCTCAAGACTGCCGATGGCGAAGCCATTTCCGCCGGCGCTTTCATCTTTGCCTGCGGCGCCTGGCTGCCAAAATTATTTCCTGATCTGCTTGCCGGGCGAATTTTTCCTACGCGGCAGGAAGTTTTCTTTTTCGGTCAGCCGCCGGGAAACAGGATGTTCGGTGTTGGCCAGATGCCGGCGTGGCTGCACCACACGCATCCCGACCGTCCTTATGCGCTGCCGGACATCGAGAACCGTGGCTTCAAGATCGCGTTTGACACGCACGGGCCGGCCTTCGATCCGGACAGCGGCTCTCGCGTGATCGGGCAAGCCGCAGCAGATCGTATGCGCGAGTATGTGAAGCAGCACGTTCCTGCGCTGGCTCAGGCGCCGATTCTAGAAACCCGCGTGTGCCAGTACGAGAACACGTGGAACGGCGACTTTCTGATCGACCACCATCCCGGATTCGACAACGTGTGGCTCGCGGGCGGCGGCTCCGGTCACGGCTTCAAGCACGGGCCCGCTCTAGGCGAATACCTGAGCGCGCGCATTCTGAACAGCGCCCCGGAGGAGCCGCGTTTCTCGCTCGTCAGCAAACAGACGCGACGCGCGAGAGAGGTGTATTGACAGCCATCTGCGATATACTCCGCGAATGTCTCAGCGACGCGGCTCGCTCCTGAAGTCGTTGTTCGTACTGGTCCTCTGCGGGGCGGTGGTGTACGCGGTGGTGGTGGCGCTGGGTCCGTGGGCCGTGCACATCGGCGGGCGCTCGACACCGCTCCTCTACTGGCATGGATCCGGAAAACTGCGCACAAAAGGCGGGGCGGAGTATCCGCTGTACGTTCTTTTCTATCCCTCACCAACTTTTTCCCGCCTGCAAAGGGAAGGACTGCGCCCTACCGGCGGCTTGCAGGGCTCGGCCTGGCTGTGCACCTCACGCGGCGTCACGCAACGTCTGAAGCTGAGCGGAACGATCTATGGAGGATGGAGCAGCACGGAGGGCAGCCTGATGGCGTTTCGCCTGCTCGAACCAAAACCGATCGACCTGGGGCAAGGACAGGGCTACTTCGATCTTGCGGGAAAATGGCGCGGGCCACAGCTGGTGATGGACGATCACCCCAGCCCGCCAAAAGCGGGCGGTCCGGGGACCCCGATGGATGATCGGGGCAGCGTAGGAGGCCAGTTCCGCTCAGGGCTGAGAATCGAACACCCGTCCGTGACCCTGGACTGGGAAGATTTCAGGATCTTTGAAGCGGTGTGCGCTAACAAGGCAAGTTCGCCAAGATAAAGTGCTGCGCTGGAGCTGTGCCGCACCTACGGTGCTCTGTGTTTCTTGCACCCACACCCACGGCTTACGCCGTGGGCTACCCTCTTGTTACGCCTGCGGCGCTCGGTTAGACGTTGTAGAGGCGTTGTCGCGTTCAGCGCAGAGAAGGCTGCGCTGCGAACAGCTAAAATAAATCCCAAATGGACAACCACCTCGAGAGCGCGCGTGAGTGGGTGGCACAATCCCGCCGCGTGGTGGCGCTGACCGGCGCCGGCATCTCCACGGAGTCGGGCATCCCTGATTTTCGCGGGCCCAAGGGCGTGTGGACGCAAAATCCCAAGGCAGAGAAGCTTTCTGACATCCGCTACTACATGGCCGACTGCGAAGTGCGCAAGCTGGCCTGGCAGCAGCGCGTGGCGCATCCGGCGTGGACGGCGAAACCCAACGCTGGGCACCTGGCGCTGGTCTCGCTCGAACGCAGCGGATGCCTGCACTCGCTGGTCACGCAGAACATCGACGGCATGCACCAGCGCGCCGGCAATTCCCCGGAGAAAATCGTGGAAGTGCACGGCACCATGCACGAAGTGATGTGCATGTCCTGCGGATGGCGCGGCCCCATGCAAGCCACGCTGGACCGCGTGCGCGCCGGGGAAGAAGATCCGGAGTGCCGAAGCTGCGGCGGAATCCTCAAGAGCGCAACGATCTCCTTCGGCCAGCCGCTGCTGCCGGAGGTGATTGACCGCGCGCTACGTGCGGCCGCGGAGGCCGACCTTCTGCTGGCCATCGGCACCAGTCTTAATGTTGATCCGGTGGCCAACGCCGTACCGATCGCAAAATCTTCCGGGGCCCGCGTGATCATTCTGAACGCCGAGCCTACCCCCTTGGACTCCGTGGCCGACGCGATCCTGCGCGGCGCAATCGGCGAACTGCTGCCCAGACTGGTCGAGAGTGGCCGCCAGCAAAGATGGTAGACTGCGAGTATGTCCCCCAAAAAGAAAAACAAGAAGAAGCGCTCCAAAGTAAAGAAGACTGCAAAAAAGAAAACCGCCGCCCGGAAGACCTCGAGAGTGGCCAAAAAGACGGTTCGAAAAGGAAAGCCGAACCGGGTTGGTGTGGTCTCAAGAAGCCAGGCTGCCCTCTCAGGAGGACAATCGGGGGACCTGCAGGGACTGTCCACGCGAGCAGGCGCGGACTCTGAGAGTGTCCAGGAATTGCTTGAAGAAGGAAACCCGTTTGAGGCGGGTGTGGTTACTGGAGTGGAAGAAGCCGAGCGTTCGGCCGAAAGGCCGGTTCACACCCACGAGGTGCCGGAGGACGATGTTCCCGGCGAATACCTGGACAAAGATTAGAAGAGTCAATGATGCGAGGGTGGCCCCACCCTTTGCCGAGCAAGGGTGGAACTCAATCCTTGTTCATCCGCTTTTGTCCGCGGGTCTGGTTGAAGGTCCTTCGGCTACGCTCAGGATTTCGGCTGGCGCCGCACGGCGCCAGGGCGCCTCAACTTACGCCGCTGGTTTCTCCAGAATCGCGGCCAGCGCGCGCAGCCGCGACGAATCTGCCGGGCTCTTCGCCGCGCCGGCGTCTTTTTGCAGCGATGATGCGAAGCCCTTCAACTTCTTAAGATCGCTGTTGCTCATGTGCGAGCTCTCCGCGTTTTGAATGGCTTTTTCAAGAGCCGCGATTCTATCCGCCGGCAGGGCTTGCGAGCGTGACAACTGGTCGAGATACGCTCTGGCCACAACCAGCTTGGCCGGCCACTCCAGCTTCTGCTGATTCTGCACATTCAGCTCGTTGACGCGGACCGTCTTGGCGGCGTCAATTTCGTTCTGCGTCAGGAACTTCGTCGGCGTGAGTTCAAACACGTCGAGGCCGCGCGCGATTTCAGAAGCGTAAATGTAGCCGTTGTACCAGTACGCTGACCAATCGCCGCCGAGCACGAGCGTCTTCGGATCAATCGGCCCGCGGTCAAAGTAGGCAATCTCGAAGGGATGCGCCGCGTCGGTAAAGTCCACGATGGAGACGCCGCCCTGGTACCAGGCCTGCACTTCGATATCGCGCCCTGGGACGGGAACCAGCGAGCCGTTATGCGCCACGCAGTTCTCAGCGTCGGTTTGCGCCGCCGGCATCTTGTAATAACTCTGGAAGGCGAGTTTGTTGTCCTTGACACTGAAGATGGCGTCCGCGCCCCACACGTTCGGATCGTTGGGACGGCAGCGCGCCCCCAGGCCTCCGCCCCACTCGTCGGTAAACAGGACTTTCGAGCCGTCGTTGGAAAACGAAGCCGAATGCCAGTAGGAATAGTTCTGATCGTTCACCGCATCAACGCGCTTGGGATGTACGGGGTCCTTGATGTCGAGCAGAATTCCGTTGCCGGAGCACGCGCCCGCCGCCATCCCGATCGCCGAATACACCGTGATGTCGTGGCACTGGTCGGTGTCGCGCGGTTTCTCCGGGCCCTTGGGGCCGTGCGTGCCGCCGCTGGTCAAA
>DATFXI010000316.1:0-5296 GCA_035316085.1 Candidatus Angelobacter sp. | reverse complement strand
AAATCCGCCGTAAGGGTTTTGATTTTTCTGATCGCACCGCGAAAACGGGAGATCCTTCGACTCGCCTCGCCCCGCAAGCGGAACTCGGACTCGCTCAGGATGACCGCTGCGGATTCTCACCCCATCCCGCGAAAAACGCGCGGGCTGGGGACCCGACCCTCACGCTCGGCTAGCGCCTCGCTCACGCCCGCAAAGCGGCGTCACTTGATGATTACTCCCCGCTCGGATTCCTCGATGAAGCGGACGAGCATAGCCACGTCTTCGCCCTGGTTGCCCTCGGACTTGAGTTTTTCCAGCGCCTGCGTGGTGTTCAGCTTGGAATTGAGGAGAACGCGGAAGGCGTGGTGGATCTTCGCGATACGATCCTTGCTGAAGCCGCGTCGCTCCAGGCCGATGGCGTTCAGGCCGTAGGTGCGGGTTTCACGCGGGGCGGAAACTTTGGAGAACGGCGGGACGTCCTGGGTGATAACAGTGCCGCCGCCGATATACGAATGTGCCCCGATACGCACGTACTGGTGCACGGGACAGAGCGCTCCCACGACCGCCCACTCTTCCACGGTCACGTGGCCGGCCAGCGTGGCGCCATTGACTAACATCGCGTGGTCGCCTATGACGGAGTCATGGCCAACGTGGCTGTAGGCCATGATCAAGGTATGACTTCCAATGCGCGTCACACCGCCGCCCTTTTCTGTTCCGCGGTTGAGGGTGACGCATTCGCGGATCACGTTGGAGTCCCCCATTTCCAGGCTGGTTTTCTGCCCGCTAAAAGTCAGGTCCTGGGGTTCGATGCCGATAGCGCAATAAGGAAAGAAGCGGTTGTTCGACCCGATCTTTGCGGGACCGTGGATGGTGACGTGGGAAATCAGCTCGCAACCTTCGCCTAGCTCGACTTCCGAGCCGATTACGCAGTAGGGTCCGATGGAGCAGGACCTGGGAACCTTGGCTCCGGGATCAATGATGGCGGTGGGATGGGGATGCGGCATCGATTATTCGGCGGATTCCGTTTCTGCGGCGGGAGCCGGCGAGCCGGACTTCGCGGGGCGATCGACGATGGCGCAACTGATCGTCGCTTCGGCCACGAGCTTGCCCTCCACAAAGACTTTCCCGTCCATGCGTCCGGCGATGCGCCGCCAGGCTAGCACATCCACCTCGATGCGCAGTTGATCGCCGGGGATCACGGGGCGGCGGAAGCGAGCCCGCTCGATGCCGGTGAAAACCACAAGTTTGTCGTGACGGTCGGTCAGCGCGCTGAGCAACAGCGTGGCTCCGGCCTGGGCCATCGCCTCCACCACCAGCACGCCGGGCATGATGGGATTGTCGGGAAAATGTCCAGTGAAAAACGGTTCGTTGATGGTCACGTTTTTCAGGCACACCACCCGTTTCCGCGGCTCCATTTCGAGCACGCGGTCGATGAGCAGAAAGGGATAGCGATGCGGCAGAAGAGCCAGGATCTCAGTGATATCCATCGCTCCGGCTTTCGTTTCCGAGGGTGCAGCTTCGGTTGAGCTCAGGTTGGCGGTTTCAGTCATGCGAACTGCGGATTATACGCCATCGCCGGAATCGCCGTCATCGCGCGTCATCGCCGAAATCGGCAGCAGCAGAGACCAAGAGCCAACAGCCAACAGCTGATTTATCATTCCTCACATGTCTGACCTCATTTCCAACCCGTCGGCGCTGTTCTACTCCCAGTTTTGCGAGGAGCACCAGGGAGAGATGCTCACCGTGCTCCGCCACGCCGTGGAACTGGAATCGCCCAGCGACGACAAAGACGCGCTCGACCGCTGCGGCGAATTTCTGGCGCGCGAATTCTCGCGCCGCGGCGCCAAGGTCAGCATGCATCGCCAGGAGCGCGCTGGAGACCACCTAAAAGCCGAGTTCCCGGGCCGCACCGGGGCCAAGCCCCTCCTGCTACTGGGACACTTTGACACGGTCTGGCCGCTGGGCACGCTTGCCAAGATGCCCTTCCACGTGGAGGGCGGCCGCGCTTACGGCCCGGGCGTTCTGGACATGAAGGCCGGAATCGTCATGATGCTGTTCGCCCTGCGCGCGCTGCGCAGCGCCAACGAAGGGAACCATCGTCCGGTAACAGTGCTGCTTGATACCGACGAAGAAATTGGCAGCAACACAGGGCGCCCGCTAGTGGAAGCCGAAGCCAAAAGCTGCGAAGGTGTGCTGGTGCTGGAGCCGGCACAGAGCCTGGATGGTCACTTGAAGACAGCGCGTAAGGGCGTCGGCGACTACACCGTGCGCGTGCGCGGACGCGCCGCCCACGCCGGCGTGGACTTTGAGAAAGGGCACAGCGCGATCGTCGAACTCTCCCGCCAGATTCTGGAAGTGGCCAAGTTTACCGATATCGCGCGCGGCATCACGGTGAATCCCGGCGTGATTCAGGGAGGCACGCGCACCAACGTGATTGCAGCGGAAGCCTGGGCGGAAGTAGATGTGCGCATCGCCCGCGCCGCGGACGCACAAGAATTGGAGCAGAAGTTCCGGGCGCTTCGGCCGTTCGATCCGGAGTGCACGCTGGAAGTGAGCGGCGGCGTAAACCGTCCTCCGATGGAGCGGACGGAAGGGACAGTGCAATTGTTTCGCGCGGCGCAGGAGCAGGCCAAGAAGCTGGGCTTCACCCTGGAAGAAGCAGCGACCGGCGGCGGGTCAGACGGAAACTTCACCTCAGCGCTGGGCATTCCTACGCTCGACGGACTGGGCGGCGTGGGTGAAGGCGCGCACGCGGTGCATGAATCGATCCTGCTCAAGGAGCTGCCCCGGCGCACGGCGCTGCTCGCTTGTTTGATTGAAAGCTTATGAAACTAAGGGTTTTAGCTGATCATGCTGTGGGTTTCGTTGCGTCCCCGCGCGCTTTGACTCGCCTCGCCGCTTAGCCTACAATCATGGTCAGACTTATCCTAAGAAACGCAAGGAGAGCATGAAGCTCTTCAATCTAGCGGTTCCGGACGGAGTGCAAAAATGTTGGCTACATACCTCTTCCAGATCCTGGGTGGAAAAATAGGCGTGATGGAACTGCTGATCATCCTGGTAATCGCGTTGATCTTCTTTGGGCCAAGCAAGCTGGGCGACCTCGGCAAGGGCCTAGGCGACGCCATCAAGAATTTCAAAGGCGCCATGAAGGACGGCGAACAGGGATCGTCAGCTCAGCCATCAGGCCAACCTCCGCAACCCGCCGACAAGAAGTAATCCAGCCGGCTCAGCGGAAGCCGTTGGCGCGGAGCATTTCCCTCACCAGCGCAAGCGGCAGTCCTACCACGTTGGAATATTCGCCCTCGATCCGCTGCACCCATTGGGCAGCTCCGCCCTGAATGGCATAAGCGCCGGCTTTGTCCATGGGCTCTCCGCCGGCAATGTATTTCGCGATTTCCCCATCTTCAACTACCCGGAAAAAGACTTGCGTCGTAGCGCAACGTGTGTCGGACTTCCCCCCGGGATTCACCAGGCTTACTGCGGTAGTCACGGAATGGCCGCAGCCTGAAAGCATGCGCAACATGCGGGCTGCGTCGTCAGCATCACGCGGCTTTTCGAGAACTTCATGTTCCACGAGCACGATCGTGTCCGCGCCCAGAACGTAACGCTTTGGAAACTGTCGGGCCACCGCTTGCGCTTTCTCTTCTGCCAAACGTCGCGCGTAAGCCACCGGCGCTTCTCCATCCGCCCGCTCCTCGGGAACATGCGGGGGATGGCTTTCGTAGGCGATTCCTGCTTCGCGGAGCAACGCTTGCCTCCGCGGCGAGGACGATGCCAGAATCAGGGCTTGTTTTTGTGGGTCAAGCATCCTTGAGAATGTGTGTTCCGTCTCAAGATACGTGAATCGAAGTTCGCAAAGCAAAGTGATGGATAGAATGCTCGGGGCTGCGCTTGTAGATGGCGCGTGCGAATTCCGGGTTTGGGCGCCTTCGGCCAAGCGGATCGCGCTGCGTCTGGTACGCGGAGCCGGCACGCAGGATTTTCGGATGTCGCGCGAGGACGTTGAGCATTTCACCCTGCGCGCGCCGGCCCAAGCCGGCGACAAGTATTTCTACATCGTTGACGACCACAAGCCGGTTTCTGATCCTGTCTCGCGTTTTCTGCCGGATGGAGTCCATGGACCCACGGAGATTGTGGATCCGGAATCTTTTGCCTGGCGTGACGCAAACTGGGGCGGCCTTCCTCTCCGGGACTACGTTTTGTACGAGCTGCACATCGGCACATTCACCCCGCAAGGCACCCTGGACTCTGCGATCGGGAAGCTCGCGTATTTGAAGCAGCTTGGCGTCACCGTGGTAGAGCTGATGCCCGTGGCCGCGTTTCCCGGCACGCGCAACTGGGGTTATGACGGCGTTTCGCTATACGCGGTCCAGGCGAGTTACGGAGGTCCAGAAGCGTTGCGCCGGTTCGTCGACGCCGCGCACGCGCTGGGTCTCGGCGTGGTGCTCGACGTGGTCTACAACCATCTGGGCAATGAAGGCAACTACCTGCGCTGGTTCGGGCCGTATTTTACGGACCGCCACAAAACGCCCTGGGGAGACGCTATCAACTACGACCAGGAATGTTGCCAGGGCGTGCGCGATTTCGTGGTCGAGAACGTGCTCTACTGGGTCCGGGAATATCACCTCGACGGACTGCGCCTGGACGCGGTGCAGACCATTCTCGACGATTCCCCGCAGCACATTCTGGCGGAGATCACCGAGAACGTGGACGCCCTGGCCCGCGAATTGGGCCGGCAAGTGTGTGTGATCGCGGAGACCGACCAGAACGACGCCAGGATTGTCCGCCCGCGCGCGCAGGGCGGATACGGATGCGACGCTCTTTGGAGTGACGACTTTCACCACGCAGTGCACGCTTTTTTCACCGGCGAGCGCCAGGGTTATTACCAGGATTTCGGCGAGGCAGAACAAATCGTCCGTGCCCTGAACCAAGGTTTTGTGTATCAGGGGGAAGTGTCGCAGTTCTGGGGCCACGCCCGCGGCACCCCGGCAAAAGACCTGGCTGCACCGGCGCACGTGATCTGCCTCCAGAACCATGATCAGGTGGGGAATCGCCCGCGCGGCGAACGTTGGACTGAGCTAATGCCTCGCGGCGCCCGCATGGCCGCTGCCGCATTGCTTCTGCTCGCGCCCCAGACGCCGCTGCTCTTCATGGGCGAAGAATTCGACGAGACGCATCCGTTTCTGTTTTTTACCGACTACGGCGATCCAGCGTTGAAAAAGGCCGTCCGCGAAGGCCGCCGTTACGAGTTCAAAGCCTTCGGCGCACGCGATGCCGCCGCGCCCGATCCGCAGGATCCGGCAACGTTCGAGCGGTC
>DATFXI010000315.1:0-7300 GCA_035316085.1 Candidatus Angelobacter sp. | reverse complement strand
GCATTCGACATCCGCTTTCTTTTTGCCCGCCAGCTCTCTTTCCTCGGCTCGTTCATGGGCACCCAGGGCGAGTTCCATGAGGTCATGAAGCACGTCTTCTCCGGCAAGCTGAAGCCGGTGGTGGACCGGAGCTTCCCTCTGCGCGAAGCCGCAGCCGCCCATGAGAGGTTGGAGAAGAGCGAACAGTTCGGGAAAGTCATCTTGAATCCTTGACGTTCAGTTCTCTCAACCACTAGCACGCCAAAACCGGGCACGCCGGGCGCCCTGGTGTCGGGGACCCGGCTCACTCGGGCCCGAGACTCCGCTCCATGAAGAACATAGGCCCGAGAAGCTCTGGCCACCACCGCGCAACCGGCTGTTTGAGCACAAGCCGCAATTTTCTGAGAAGAACCCGCGCCGGCAATTTCCATTTAGAGAACCGGCGATATCCGAAGCAGGCAAAGTAATCAGGCTTCATGGTTGCCAACCACAGCCGCTGATAACCGCGGGCCTGGGCAAGCCGTTCGCATTCCCGGATCAACAGAGAGCCCACCCCTTTGCCCTGCCGGGTCGGCAGCACCCCCACGGAGAGGATCTCAGCTATCTGTTTGGAGTCAGCTTTGAGCGCGGCACAGCCCAGGAGCTCCCCCGAGGCGGTTTTGACCACGATGAAGTCCTGCAGGTCCGCACGAATGCTCTCAACCTCGCGCGGCAAGAGAGAAGGATCGAATCGGTTTTGTTCGAAGACGGCCAGAATTCCTTCCACATCGCACGGCTGCGCACCCACTGCGATGAAGTTGCTTTCCTGCGCCTGCATGGTCCCACTCTACGCCTGCGATGTGGAAATTGCTTCCCAACAACGGGAGGCTGATAAGATCGGTCCTCTGACTTGAGTCACAAAATGACTGCCTTCGCAGCCTCAATTCAAGGTCCCGGTGAAAGCCGGGAAAGGCGCTTCACTTCAGGCCCGGCTCTGGTTCTCTACATAGCCGCGGCCAAGCTGCTGTTGCATCTCGCGACCGCGGCCCGCTACGGCATCTTCCGCGACGAGATGTACTACCTGGCCTGCACCCAGCACCTGGCTTGGGGCTACGTGGACCATCCTCCGCTCACGGTTTTCATCGCCTGGTTTGGACGGCATGTCTTCGGCGAATCGCCACTGGCGATCCGTCTGCTCCCAGCTGTGGCGGGCGCAGTGCTGGTGTGGCTCACCGGCAAGCTTGCCCGCGACATGGGCTGCGGACGCTTCGCCCAAATGCTGGCCGCGCTGGCCGTGCTGGTGGTTCCGCCTTATCTCATCGGGAACCACTGGCTCACGGACAACGCCTGGGAGCCGTTGATCTGGATGGGTTGCGTGTGGATGGTGGTCCGGGCCATCAACACCGGCGATGCGCGCTCCTGGCTGTGGTTCGGCGTACTCGCTGGCTTCGGGTTTGAGAACAAATACTCCATCGCTTTTTTGCTGCTGGGACTTCTCGCCGGCGTGTTGCTCACGCCAGAGAGGCGCTTCCTCAAGAGCAAGTACCTCTGGCTGGGTGTTCTAGCCTGCGCAGTGATTTCGCTGCCCAACTTCATCTGGCAAGTGCGCAACCATTTTCCGTTTCTGGAATTGATTCACAACATCCGCATGGGCAACCGCGACGTGGCTCGTGGTCCAGTCGCATTTATTGCCGATCAGGCTATGATCCTGAATCCGATCCTCTTTCCGCTCTGGGCAGGCGGATTGATCTGGCTCTTCTTCGGACGCGAGGGCCGTCGCTACCGGGTGTTGGGATGGACGTTTGTCGTGGTGCTCGCCAGTTTCATCCTTCTCAAGGCAAAGAATTACTACGTGGTCCCGATCTATCCCATGCTGCTCGCCGCCGGCGCAGCGGGCTTGGAGAGGCGGATGCACGGCCGAAGGCTTTTGCAGTGGGGCGGGATGGCATATCCAGCGTTGGTAATCGCCGCCGCGGCGTTGCTGGCACCGTATTCTGTGCCCATCCTCCCGCCAGAGAGCTTTATTCGTTATCAAGCAAGGCTCCATCTGGGAGATGTCGGCGCGTTCGAGAACCAGAACAACGGTCCTCTGCCGCAGTGGTTTGCTGATGAGTTCGGCTGGCCGGAGATGGTGGAGAAAGTGGCGCGAGTATACAACAGCCTACCGCCGGAGGAACGCGCCCGCACCGCCATTTTCGCGAACAGCTGGGGCGAGGCGGCTGCGGTCGATTTCTACGGCCCGCGTTACGGCTTGCCTCCGGCCATCAGCAAGCACAACAACTATTGGATCTGGGGACCGCGAACCTACGACGGCAGCACAGTGATCGTGTTGCGCAGCGACGGTAGCGGGGATCGCGCGCACTTCCAAAGCGTCCAGGCAGCAGGAAGAGTGGAACATCCGTACTCACGCCGTGACGAGTGGTTCACTATCTGGCTGTGCCGTGGTCCGACATTCAATCTCCAGGAAGTTTGGCCGCAGATGAAACTGTACGATTAGTTTTTTCGCAGGAACCTTTCAGCTCGTCGCTCGTATCCAGGTGCGTATGCGCTCGCCGTCGCTCCTCAAGTTCTTCCTGCTCACGTATGCAGTGACGTGGACAGTGTTCATCGTGGTCGGCGCGATCACCGCGCACGCGGCGGCCGCGGGCCGACCTCCTGCGGGATTGCTCGCTCTTATGGTCCTGCCCGGAGTTTTCGCTCCCGCCATCGTTGCGATCGCGCTCACAGCGTGGGCCGAAGGACGTGACGGCGTCGCGGCCTTGCTCCGTCCGCTGTTCCGATGGCGCGTGGGGTTCGGGTGGTACGTCTTCGCGATCGGCTTTATGGCCGCCATCAAGCTCACGGTTGCGCTGGTGCTTCGCGTCGCGACGGGTTCATGGCCGCGCTTCGGCCAGGAAGCCTGGTACATCATGCTGGCGGCCACCATTTTCTCTACCGTGGTCGGCGGGCAAGCAGGCGAGGAGATCGGTTGGCGCGGCTACGCTCTTCCCGGTCTCGCCGCGCGATTTGGGTTGGGGCGCGCCAGCGTGCTGCTTGGCGTGATCTGGGCTACGTGGCATCTGCCTCTCTTCTTCATCCCAGGCGCGGATTTGCTGGGGCAGTCGTTCGCGGTGTATCTGCTGCAGGTCACCGCGTTGTCGGTGGTCTTCGCTTGGCTCTATTGGCGCACTCAAGGCAGCCTGCTGCTGACCATGCTGCTGCACGCCGCCATCAACAACACCAAGGACGTCGTCCCGTCGGCGGTCCAGAACGCCACGCATCCCTTTACTTTGAGCGCATCGCGCGTGGCGTGGCTTACGGTCGGCTTGTTGTGGATTGCCGCCGCGTACTTCCTGATGAAGATGCCCAGGGGAAGAGGCATCCCGCCCACCATGGCCGAGGCGGCCAGGCTCGCTTCGAGTGCGCCATAAAGTTTTCATCCCGCAACCTGATCCGCCATTGCTACACTTTTCTGGTTTCTTGGGTGACAAGACGGCGGGACTATCGTCTCAACCGACATAGAAACGCCTGGCTAGGGAGTGATGTATGCCGAGACCAACGGTGACTCCTGGATTTGAATCGGTATCCGCGACTGGGACCGCTGCCCGCCTCGAAACGACTTTAGTGCCGGGCGCTGCGCGCGTCGCGGCAATTGATATTGTGCGCGGCGCCGTCATGATCCTGATGGCGATTGACCACGTACGCGTTTATTCCGGCCTGCCTGCCGGCGGCCCCACGCCGGGCATCTTTCTCACGCGATGGGTCACGCATTTTGTGGCGCCGGCATTCATCTTTCTCGCCGGTACCTCTGCCTTTCTCCACGGACGCAAATTCTCCGGTACGGGCGCGCTGGCCCGCTTTCTGCTGACACGTGGCTTGTGGCTAGTGCTGCTGGAATTGACCGCGCTGCGCGTGGCCTGGACCTTCAATTTCGATTTCGGTCACTACTTGCTGGCAGGAGTGATCTGGGTGATCGGATGGTGCATGGTCTTGCTGGCCGGCTTAATCTTCCTGCCAACATGGGCTGTGACCGCATTCGGCCTGGCGTTGGTCCTGGGACACAACATACTCGATGCGTTCTCTCAAACTCTGTACCCCATGATGGAAAAGAGTTCCTGGGGCTGGTTGATGCAAGTGCTGTATTTCGGTGGACCCATCCAACTCGGCGAACATGGCCCGACTTTGTTCGTGCTCTATTCGATTGTCCCCTGGATCGGCGTCATGGCGTTGGGTTACGCGTTCGGTCGCGTGGTCATCATGGACGCAGGGCGGCGACGCCGCATCTGCCTGACGCTGGGGACGGCCGCGATTGCGCTATTCCTGGTGTTGCGCGGATTCAATCTTTACGGCGACCCACGGCCCTGGGTTAAGCCCAAGCCCAATCCCCCGACCGTGCAGACGCAGCAGTCGAGTGGGCAAGCGTCTCAAGCCGCGCCAAGCGCTGCTCCGCGGCGTCCGCAAGCGCCCGCCTGGATTTCGTTCCTGAACACCACCAAGTATCCTGCGTCGCTGCTGTTTCTGCTCATGACGCTGGGCCCCATGTTCCTGGTCTTTCCTTTCTTCGACGGTCCCGGCGGTCGCGCGCTCGGCGTGGTCACGACCTTCGGCCGCGTGCCGTTTTTCTATTACGTGCTGCACATTCCGTTGATCCATCTCGCTGCGATTCTTGTGTCCTTCATGCGCTCAGGCTCGGTGTCGCCATGGTTGTTCCTCAACCATCCGGTCATGATCCCACCGGCTCCGGAAGGATACGTCTGGAGTCTAGGCTTGCTTTACCTGGTGTGGGTAGTGGCCGTCGTAGTCCTCTATTTCCCCAGCCGCTGGTTCGCCGGGCTAAAGCAGCGCCGGAAAGACATCGGGTTCCTCAGTTATCTGTGAGGGCAGGCCGACACAAGGGACCATTCGAAGACGCCTATTTCTTTCGCACCTCGTTCTTCTTCATTCTAGCCTTCACCAGTTTCTTGATGAGCGCGACGGGAAGTTTTTTATCGAGGGGGAAGCGGATGGTCGCGCTGGTGGTTTCATAGGCCTTCAGTTCGCGTTTGTGCTCTTCGACCACTGGCGTGGGAATGTAAATGCCGATGTGGTTCTTCCAGACGCTGAAATACACAAGCCGCCCGTTGTAGCCGTAGTACGGAATTCCGTAGCTGATTTTTTCTTCGGCGCCCGGCGCGGTCCTGCGGATGGCAGAACGAAGCTCCTTCAGCTTGCTACGCACTTCTTTCGGCGCTGCCGCAATGTAGGAGGCGACATCTTTTGGTTTCGCGCTTTTCATGCCAGAAATGATAATCGAACTTCAGTCCTAAGTAAGGACTTCGTGTTGGACGGTGTAATACATCCCACCCTTTCGCAAAGTGTACGAAAGGGTGGGCTCAGGCAAAAGCGCAGCAGGCGCGGGATTATTCCTTGTCTAGCGCCGCTTTCAGGCTGACTTCCGAACTGGCAATCACCGACAGCTCCCTGGTCCAGGCTTTGTAGCCGTTCTGGGAGACTCTTATCGTGTGCTTGCCGGGAGTGAGCCGCAGCGTGGCCGGTGTGTTGCCCACGAACGCGTCATCCACAAAGACTTCAGCCATCTCCGGGATCGAGGTGAGCGAAATCTTGCCTTTGTCGTCGCTCGGGCCTCCGACAGGCTCGTTGGCGGGCCGGGTCATCGACGGTTCCTTGGGCACGGCCTTCGGCTCGGGGACGTTAATGGCGGCCTCTTGTGCCCTGACTCCCGACTTCTGCTTCACATCTCCTGACAACTCGTCGCCGACCTGTTGGAAGAACTTGTCTGCCATGCGGTCACCGGCGCCCCATGACATGCCTTTCTTGTTTTGCACGTTGATGATCAGCGTGGCTTTCGCCTCCCCCTCGGGTTCCACGGAGGCATTGGCCACAAATCCTTCTGACGTAAACGACCTTCCAGTTTCAAAGGTCACCATCAGGGTTTTCTCGTCCACGAAGGTCACAACGTGACGCTCGCGCGCCGTCCGCAGCGCCGCCTGAAACACCTGGTCGGCGGAGTTGTTGTAGGTTTTCTTTTTCGGTTTCGCGTATGCGCTCAGCGTGAGCAGGAGTAGGAACAGAACTATACCGCTAGTCTTTTTGGCCATAGGCTGCCTCTCTCTTTCTAAGCGGGGGATGTATTTTAATCAGAGTGTAGGCTGATTCTACGCTAGTTCTGTAGTTTGCTGCAGCATAGAGGGAGTTACTTTCGATAGGTTCCGGCAGCCGCTCGAGCGCGTTGAACTCCAAACGTTTGTCGCTGGATTGGTTGCCTGCTGTACACTCTTCGGTCATGAAAATCCGACTGATTCTGGCATTCGCGTTCCTTTGTGCATTGGTCCCGATCGGACGGGCACAACGTTCCGCCCCGCCCAACCCTGAACTGGTTGCCCAGCGCACGGCGCTCGAAAAGGAATTGGAATCCGTGGCCATCATCGAGCGGAAAATAATGGTGCCTATGCGTGACGGCAAGCGCATGGCTGCTGACATCTACCGCCCCAAGGACCAATCCAGGAAATACCCCACCATCTTCAGCCGGACGCCCTACAACTTCAATTTTTGGGACGTGCGCAACGGCACCTACGCCGACATGTCCACGCCGCTCGGCGCGGTGAAGCGCGGTTATGCCTACGTGGTAATGAACGAGCGCGGCCACTTCTTCTCCGAAGGCAACTATGACATCCTCGGTCCTCCGCTCACCGACGGCGTGGACGCCATTACCTGGCTGACGACGCGCCCCTGGTCGAACGGCAAGCTGGGTACGATAGGATGCTCCTCCACCGCGGAGTGGCAATTGGCGGTGGCGGCGCAGGGGGCTCCCGGATACAGCACGATGATTCCGCAGGGCTTTGGCGCCGGCGTGGGCCGCGTGGCGCCCTATTTCGAGCAGGGCAACTGGTATCGCGGCGGCGCCGTGCAGATGCTGTTCATCGCCTGGCTCTATGGCGAGCAGAATCAGGTGCGTCCGATGCTTCCGCCGAACACATCACAGGAAGACCTGATTCGGGTGTCGAAATCGTTCGACCTGGCACAGCAGCTGCCTCCCGTGGACTGGTCCAAGGCGCTGGCGCACCTGCCGGAGAAGGACATCATTCAGGCTGTGGGCGGCCCGCACGGAATCTTCGCCGACGCCATGCCCGTGGATACCGGCGGCGCCATGATCACGCGCGCCCCTAACGATCCCGCCTGGTACAAGGGAGGACTGTGGCACGACAACATGAAGATCAACATTCCGGGATTCTGGTTCATGTCCTGGTATGACGTTTCGGTTGGCCCCAACCTGGCCGCGTATAACTTCGTGCGCAAAAATGCAAAGCCGGAGGTCGCCAGCCAGCAGTATGCGGTCATCGCGCCCACGCTGCACTGCGCGTAC
>DATFXI010000314.1:0-6145 GCA_035316085.1 Candidatus Angelobacter sp. | reverse complement strand
TACAATAGTGGATAAGCGTTTGCCGGGACGCGGCGGTTCCCGGACAACGCGGAGGAACAGGTCAAATCACCCTGGTTTCGCGGGAAGGAGCTCTGGCATGGCCATTCAAGCAACGGAGAAGATCTGGCACAACGGCAAACTGGTCCCCTGGGACAGCGCTCAGATCCACGTGATGTCGCACGTCATCAACTACGGCTCTTCGGTCTTCGAAGGCATCCGTTGCTATAAGCATCCTGACGGCCCCGCCATCTTCCGCCTGCGTGAGCACATGCAGCGCCTGATCGATTCGGCCAAGATTTACCGAATCGACATTGACTATTCCCTTGACCAGCTGTGCGAAGCCGGCGTAGGCATTGTCGCGGCTAACGGCATCTGGCCCTGCTATCTGCGGCCGATCGTCCTTCGCGGCTACGGCGAAGCCGGCGTCAATCCCTTTAAGTCACCCACCGAGGTTTACATGGTGAATTACCCGTGGGGCAAGTACCTGGGCCACGGCGACGTGACGGAAGGAGTAGAAGCCTGCGTGTCATCCTGGGCGCGGATCGCGCCCAACACTATGCCGGCCATGTCCAAATCCGGTGCCAACTACATGAATTCCCAGCTCATCAAGATGGAAGCAATCGTGAATGGCTACGTGGAAGGCATTGCCCTGGACGTGAACGGCTACGTCAGCGAGGCTTCCGGCGCCAATATCTTCATCGTGCGCCAGGGCAAGCTGTTGACGCCGCCGCTGGGAAACTCGGTGCTGCCCGGCATTACCCGTGACGCAATCCTGACCCTGGCCGACGATATTGGCGTGACCGTGGTGGAGCAGATGGTCCCCCGCGAAATGCTCTATATCGCCGAAGAAGTCTTCTTCTGCGGCACGGCTTCGGAGATCACGCCCATTCGCTCCATCGACAAGATCGACGTCAACAAGGGCGTGACCGGTCCCGTCACCCTGGCCCTGCAACGCGAGTTCTTCGGCATTGTCAACGGCACCATGAAGGACCGCCACAACTGGTTCACCAAAGTGCCGGTCAAGAACCAGATCAAGCAGACAGTGGCAGTGTAGAGCTCCTTCGAAAAAACGGTGAAACGTCCGCTCTTCTCCTGTCACAAGTAAACAGGATCACGTGCGCCCGCGCGCAAGCGGGAGTGGCTGGCTGAATCTCCTCGCCAGCGACTGCCATCCGCGTCGTGTGGAAGCTTGTTTCCTTCGCGCAATAAATGGGGGAGTCATGAGCGTCAATGCATTGATTCTTGGTCTTGGCGCGGTTTTGCTGCTGGTCGGCATTCTGGGCGGAGGCTTCGAACTCAAAGAATTCAAGGTACCCAAGGTTGGACCGGCGCCGCGGGTGATCGCAACCATTGCCGGTGCCTTCTTCGTTCTTCTGGGCATGGGCCTGGAAGGCTCCAGTGCCTCCGCGAAAAAACCCGAAACCGAAAAGGCCGCGCTGGCGCAGCCCGCCCAAACCATACAGCCCGCGTCGCAATCTTCGCCCGTAGAGTTTACGATCTACGACGAGCTGGCTGAAGGCCAGGTAACCGAGCAGGTCACGGTGTTGATTGATGGCAGGGTCAAAGGGCAATTGACCGTGGACAAACACAATCGGCAGTCGATGTTGTCGGTTACGGTACCGGTCAGCGGACGATACAGTTACACCGTGGAGTCAAAGACTGTGGTGAACTACGAGGGAAGGCTCTACGAATACCCGGGAACGGGCCAGGGAATGATCAATGTGGAGGATGGCAAGAGATTCGACCTGGCGTTAACCACCAGCGGAAACACTTGGCTTGTGACCCTCATGGACCACTCGGAGCGCGCTGCCGCCCAGTCACGTTGAAGAACACGCCTCTGCGACCGTCACACGCTCCTGCCAACTCTTCGCGAGTTCCACTCTTCGGCGGTGATCTCCCATATCTCAGACAACCAACGCCCAGACACGTAGTCACGCTCCTCAGTCCTGATCACCCGCATGCCCTGTTTTTCCGAGATGCGTCGCGATGCAGCGTTGTCGACGGCTTTCGGCACACGCAGCACGGGAAACTTCAGGGTATTGAACCAAAAGTCGGTGACGGCGTCGCACGCTTCGCTCATAAACCCCTGGCCCTGCCAGGGCAAGCCTATCCAGAAGCCACGATTCTTCTCGCCCCGTGACAGATTGATATGGCCGATCAGCTTGACAGGATCGGTCTTGAGACGCAGCGTCCAGTGCCATGAATTACCCCGCTCCATCGCGGGCAAGGAAACGTCGCGTAAGAAAGTCAGCGCACCATCGGGGGGATATGGCCATGGCACACGGTTGTTCAGAAAACGCACGATCTCCCAATGCGGGAACAGGATCTGTGTCTGCTCCGCATCAGCCAACTCCAGCGGACGGAGTATCAACCGTGGCGTGTCGAGCGAAGGCGTCATAAGGCATGGTATCGCAAACGAACCATGCGACGGCCTGACCACGAAGGCGTCCAGATGCTAAATGAGCTCGCGCAGGGTCACATACGCCCGTTTTGCCCGAATACGCGAACAAAGGTCGCGGAGGTAATTTCGTAAATGAAGCTGTTTCGGCCGCTCGCGTCGGTCTTGGCTCCCACGCGTATTCCGCCCATCTTCTCAATAGCCCTCTGCGAGCGCAGGTTCTGTGGACCGATAAGAAAGATCACCGTCTTTACGAACCGGAAAGCATGTTGCAGCATCAGCCGCTTCATCTCTCTGTTATAGACGCCGCCCCAGTGAGATCTGGCCAGGAAAGTCCAACCGATTTCTATCTCGCTCTTGTCTTTGTCGTATCCATGGAATCGCGAGGACCCGATGATCGCGCCGTCTTTGCACTCAATGGCGATCAGAGCTCCGCCGGAGTCAAGAGCCTCGCGGAAAAAGAGCTTGAAAACCCCTTCCTGGTAGCGATCGTTAGCCGGATGTTGTTCCCAAATGAGCGGGTCGGCTGCCACCGCGTAGAGACTGTCAAAATCCTCTGCTTGAAGCGGCCTCAATCTGACGAACTCACCTGCGAGAGTTGGCTGGAGATCAAAGGACAAAGAAATTCCCGATACTTGGTCTAAATGCGCCACCAAACTTTACCACGGCTGAAAGTTGCCTTACCCCGCTTTAGCCTTCGGTTTGTCCTCCAGCGGGCCTTCGCGCTGATCCGTGATCAATCGCGCGCCTTGGTTGTACGTGACGTAGGCCCAGGCCCACTCTGCCATGACCAGCAAGCGATTGCGGAAGCCGATCAGGAAAAACAGGTGGATAAACAGCCAGGCCAGCCAGGCAAAATAGCCGGAAAAGTGCAGTTTGCCCAGGTCGGCCACGGCGCGCGAGCGGCCGATGGTGGCGAGCGAGCCTTTGTCCCAATACACGAACTTCTCGCGCGGCTTGCCGGCCACGGACCGCCTAATCTGCCTTGCAGCGAACTTGCCCATCTGGATGGCGGCCGGAGCTACGCCGGGCACCATCTTGGTGTCGTCAAACTTCACGGCAGCCAGGTCGCCCGCGACAAAAACCTCTGGATGGCCGGGCACGCTCAGATCCGGCTCCACTAGGACGCGGCCGGCGCGGTCCGTCGGTGCACCCAGCATTTTGCCCAAGTGCGACGCCGATACGCCCGCGCCCCAAAGAATTACCGCCGCAGGAATCTTCTCCTGGCCGACGGTGACCATGCCGGGCTCCACGTTGGTCACCATGGCATTGGTGCGGACCTCCACGCCCATCTCGGTAAGCTGCCGTTCTGCACTGGCAGAGAGATCTTCGGGATAGACCGGCAGCACGCGCGGTCCGCCTTCCAGCAGAATGATCCTCGCTTTGGCCGGATCGATGGCGCGAAAGTCGCGCTCCATGTAACGCTTGGAAATGTCGGCTATGGCTCCCGCCAGCTCTACGCCGGTCGGTCCAGCCCCGATGACCACAAAATTCAAAGTCGGGGACGGGCGTCCGGCTATGGCTTCACGCTCTGCGGTCTCGAAGCTCAACAGTACCCGGCGGCGAATCTCAAGAGCGTCCTCGATGGTCTTCAGACCAGGACCAATTTCCTCCCACTCGGGATGTCCGAAGTACGCGTGGGTGGCGCCGGCAGCCACAATAAGGTAATCGTAGGGGAGATCAAGACCATCAATTCGCACCAGGCGCTTGTTGAGGTCAAAGCCACAGGCCTCGCCTAGCAGGACCTCCATATTCGCGGCCCGGCGCAGCACTCGGCGTATAGGAGAGGCAATTTCGGCGGGCGAAAGTACCGCCAGCGCTACCTGATACAACAGCGGTTGGAACGTATGGTGGTTCTTGCGGTCCACGACCGTTACCCGGACGGGGCCCCGCTCTAAGGCCTTGGCTGCGTTGATTCCGGCAAAACCGGCCCCCAGGATCACCACGCGGGGCCCACTCGGGTTCTGTGTCATCGGTAACATTGTAGTCCCTCAAGAACCGCCCTACACTGCTGATGGCAAACGTGTTACTCGCGATTCAGCGCGAGCAGGCCCGTCCTGAGCGGCGGTTACTGAAGAGGCAGTGTCAGCCGGACTTCTGATTGCCTTCCCGGCAGGGCCGTGATACGTTGCAGCCACTAAAACGAGTTTAAAACATGCATATTGACGATCTGTTGCGAATCGCCATGGAGCGCAAAGCTTCCGACCTTCACCTGAAAGTCGGAAACTATCCTCATGTGCGCGTGGACGGCGAACTGGTTCCCTTGACCGACCAGGCCCGCGTCTCCGCCGAAGACATGCTGAACATGGCTTTCAGCATGATGTCTAACCGGCAGAAGCAAAAGTTCAAAGAGTCGGCCGAGCTGGACATGGCGTACGGCGTAGCCGGACTGGGCCGCTTCCGTGTCAACGTTTTCCAGCAACGCGGTAACGTCGGCCTGGTGCTGCGCGTGATCCCCACCAAGATCCGCGCGCTGGAAGAACTCTATCTACCCAAAGTCATCGAGCACATCTGCGAAGAGCAGCGCGGACTGGTGCTGGTGACCGGCGTGACCGGTTCTGGTAAGTCCACCACCCTGGCCGCCATGCTGGACCGCATTAACTCCGGGCGTCCTGAACACATCATCACCATTGAAGACCCGATCGAATTTTTGCACCGCGACAAAAAAGGCTTCGTCAATCAGCGTGAAGTGGAAGTGGATACCCCTTCGTTCGCTTCCGCTCTGCGCGCCAGCCTGCGTCAGGACCCGGATGTGATTCTGGTCGGCGAAATGCGAGATCTGGAAACCATCTCCACCGCCCTGCACGCCGCTGAAACCGGCCACCTGGTGTTCTCCACGTTGCATACGCTGGACGCCGTGGAAACCATCAACCGCATCATCGCCGTGTTTCCGCCTCCGGAACAGAAGCAAGTCCGCATGCAGTTGGGCGCCACGTTGCGCGCCGTCATCAGCCAGCGCCTGGTGCGCCGTGCCGACGGCGCCGGCCGAGTCCCGGCTTGCGAGGTCCTGTTGTCCACTGCCTTCGTGCGCGAGTGCATCATGACGCCGGAAAAGACGCGGCTGATCCGTGAAGCCATCGCCGCCGGCACCTCGCAATACGGCATGCAGACGTTTGACCAGTCGCTCTACGATCTGTTTTCCCAGGGGCTGGTCAGCTACGAAACAGCTCTGGAAAACGCCAGCAACCCCGACGACTTCAAACTCAAGGTGCAAGGCATCCATTCCACTGCCGACGCTGCCCGCGAGCAGATGGAGCAAACCAACTTCAGTGTGGGAAGAGTTTAGGTGCGCAAATTCCTGCTTTCTCTGGCCCTGGTTGTTTTTGCAACCAGGGCTTTTTGCATGATGAAAAGCATGGAGTTTGACTGCGCGGAGCTGGGCCCGGGCGCCAGCCAATCCTACGAGCAGACGTTTCAGGTGCGGAACAAGTTCGTGACTTCTCTTGCCGTAGCGGTAGAAACCAGCAACCCAGGCACCGCCGATGCTCCTCGATGTCACATAAGTCTCACCGTCACCGGCAAACTCGCGGGCAAGTCGAACCTCTTGTTGCACCATGAAGAAGACCGGGTCGTCAGTCTCAATGGAATCGCTTTCGACGGCACCTCGCCCGACGGTTCCAAGCTGCTGCTGGATTTCTACAGCGCAAAAGGTGACCGGACCGAACACAGGCCGGTGGTTTATGACTTCGCCACTGCAAGCTGGCAAATCCGCGATGTAGGCTCTCGGATCACACGCGACTTTCCCAA
>DATFXI010000313.1:0-14908 GCA_035316085.1 Candidatus Angelobacter sp. | reverse complement strand
ATCATGCGTTTGGGCGAAACGGCGCGGTTCAACCCGGACCCGGAAGTGGCCCGGGCAGCGGCCCAGGTCCTGGACTTGGCCGCACAGATTCGCCTGCAGTGCTTGCTGGCGTTCGCCAAGCTCGCGGCAGAGTTTGCGGTGCCTTCGCTGCAGCTCACGCCGGCGACGCTGGCGCCCAGGTACCAGGCGCTGCGCGAGACCGTCCTGCGTCTGGGGGCGCTCGAAATGCAGAACGTGGCCCCGGCCTCTGTAGCCATCTAGCTTTCGTCGACTCGTCACGGCCCCGCCTGAGGGCGGGGCCGTGTACCTCCCTTCGGCGGCGAGCTTCTGGATGTGGTTAAATAACAACCATGCTTCTCCAGGGCATCTTCCCCGCCATGACGACGCCTTTCAATTCCGCAGGCGAGGTATATCTAAAAAAGGTCGAACACAACGTGGACCGCTATTCGCGGACTCCGGTGGCGGGCCTTGTGGTTCTGGGATCGACGGGCGAAGCGGTCATGCTGAGCGATGACGAGCGCCGCGAGGTATTGCGAATTACTGGCGAGGTTGCCGCGCCAGAAAAAGTGCTGGTCGCCGGAGTCGGGGCTGAATCCGTGACAGAGACGTTGCGCATGGCCGAATACGCCGCCCGATTGAACTACGACGTGGCCCTGGTGCGCACGCCGCATTTTTACCGGCCGCAAATGAAGCCGGAAGCCATGCTGGCCTTCTACCGCACGGTAGCTGATCGTTCACCCTTGCCGGTTCTGCTCTACACCGTTCCGCCGTTCACCGCCTACGATCTTCCCTTGGAAGTGATCGTGGCGTTGGCGGAACACCCCAACATCATCGGGATCAAGGAATCCAGCGGAAACGTGGAAAAAGTTGCTGCCATGGTGGCTGCCACCCGGCACGTGAAGCGAACCGCCACGGTCACCGAAGTCCAACAGGCGGTGACCGGGCGCATGATGGCCGCACCCGAGGACCCTCATGACGATGGTGGGCAGCTGGTGGCAGTCAGCCAACTGGCGGGGAAATCCAGTCCGGCCAGCCAGACAGGAGTCACCGCCAAAACCGGGCCCAAGACGCGGTCTAAGGAAGTGGGGTTTCAGGTCCTGGTTGGGGCGGCCCATACCTTGCTCGACTCCCTGCAAGCGGGGGCCAGTGGCGGGGTCCTGGCTTTTGCCGCGCCAGCACCCACAATTTGCTTTGAAATATATGCTGCCTGGAGAGACAATGATATTGCATTGGCCGCCTCCAAGCAGGAAGCCGTTGGGGCGGTCTCCAAGAAGGTTGTGTCCGAGTTAGGAATTCCTGCGGTCAAGTACGCGTTAGACTTGAACGGGTATTATGGAGGTCTTGCGCGGCTCCCCCTGTTACCGCTCACGGCAGCCCAGAAAGCGGAAATTGAGACCCGAATGGTGTCGTTCCGCAACTGAGGACATGCCGTAGCTAGTGCCAGGGAGGTTTCCTTTTCCTGGACTTGGTCGTCTGGTTCGCGCAGGATTTTGCTGGTAAGAGTGTAGGCTCAGGCGAAGAACATGTTGTCTGCGGGTCGTCGGTTACGAGAGCTTCGGGAACAGATTGGTCTCACTCTGCGCGACGTGGAGATCGCCAGCACCGCTCTGGCCGAATCGCGCGGCGTGGAAGAATTCATCACCAACCCCAGCCGTCTCTCCGACATTGAGACCAAAGGCGTGATCCCCAGCATCTACCGGCTTTACGCGCTCTCCGTCATCTATCGCGCCGATTTCACCGAGCTTCTCAAGCTGTATGGCGTGGACTTGAGCTCTACCGCGGCCGACTTGTCGGTATGCAGCCCGAGTAAGACCCATCGTCTGGAGGTCCCTGCGGGCCGGGGCACTGCCCAGATACCGGTGCGGCTGGATCCCGGCTTTGATCTCAACCGGTCGTTCGACCTGGGGCGCATGATCGAAAGCTGGGGCCCGGTGCCGATGCAGTTTCTGCAAGAGCTGGCCAAGAAGAAATACACCTACGCCTACATCGGCATGCAGGACCTGACCATGTATCCGCTCCTGCTGCCCGGCTCCTTTGTGCAGGTTGACGAAGAGCGCAGCCGCGTGGAAGAGGGACCGTGGCGCTCAGAGCTGGAACGTCCCATCTATTTTGTAGAAACCCGCGACGGCCACGTGTGCTGCTGGTGTTCGCTGCGCCGGGGCGAGATTGTCTTGCAATCGCATCCGTTGTCGCCGGTGCTGCCGCGTATCTTGAAACACCCGCAGGAAGCGGAAGTGATTGGCCAGGTGGTGGGCGTGGCTATGCGTCTGGTGGGCTGGTACGCTCCTGACGAGCGACAGCTGCAGCCGACTCCTGAAGAAGGTTTAAGTGAGCCGAAAGAAGTTCGTCGCCGTTGACCGGCGCCTTTAGGACCAGCGATTCCGCTTGTAGCACGCGCGGGCCTTCCTGGCGTCCCACAGCTTCCTGATATTCCTTATAAATTTCCCGAATCGGCGTGCGGATGAGCTCCATCGCGGTATCTGCGTGCGCCTCTAGAATGGCCTCATGTGCGGCCCGCTCGCCGAACAACCGGCGCAGGCCCCAATGGTCGTAAGTGCCGGCTTCGGTCTGCAGAGAGCAGATGTAGGCCAGCCGCTCCAGCAAGGTTGGCAGAGCGCCCAGGGACCGCTCTTTGAAGTCACGCGCCGCTTTCCGAGTCAAGGCGTCATTCTCCGGGGCAACCATAACACAAGTTTACGGCAATCCGGCCAGGCGTGGAGATTTTCTCGGTTTCCGGAAATTGGGTGACGAAAGTAACACCTGCGAACGGCGAACGTCAGCCTCTGGGAGCAGTTCTTCCCCGCTCGTTACTTCCGCGCGGTGATGCCGGCGACTTAATTGCCTTTTCTGAGCCTTCCTTGCATCCCCTGGGTGATGTAAGTCACTGCTTTATAATCGTGGGTTAGAAGATTCTCGAAGCGAAGTTCATAATAGGAGTTATCGCGGCTTTCTATGCCGCTTTCGGAATACTTCATGGCTACTCTCGACGTAGGCATTCAGGAACGCTCAGCGCAGGTCCCGCAGGGCCGCCGCAACGTCAACGACTTCAGTATCCAGGTGGCGACGGTGAACGGCTCGGGGTCGCAGTCAGCCAACACCGTCCTGTTGCGCAGCATTTTCCAGATGGGCGTGCCGGTTTCCGGCAAGAACCTTTTCCCTTCGAATATTGCCGGGCTGCCCACCTGGTATACCATCCGCGCCAACAAGAACGGCTACGTTGCACGTAAGAAGGAAATTGATTTCCTGGTGGCCATGAATCCGGAGACGGCCCACGAAGATGTAATGACCCTGATGCCAGGCGCGGCTTGTGTCTATGACGAGCCGTTGAATCTTTCCGCGCTGCGCAAAGACATCATCTTCTACCCCGTGCCGTTCGACAAACTGGTCGCCCAGGTCTGCCCGGAAGCTAAGCTTCGCCGCTTGGTCAAGAATATGGTGTATGTCGGCGTGGTGGATTCTCTGCTGAGTATCGACCTCGGCGAGTCAGAGAAGGCGGTGGCCAAGCAATTCGCGAAGAAGAAGAAGGCGGGCGAACTCAACTTGGCCGCGGTGCGCGCCGGTTACGATTACGCCAAGGCGACTTTCACCAAGCAGGACCCGTACTCTATCGAGCCCATGAACGAGAACCAGGGCAAGATCATTATTGAAGGCAATACTGCCGCCGCGCTTGGCTGCATGTTTGCCGGGGTCACCGTGGTGACCTGGTATCCCATCACGCCTTCCACATCGCTGGTGGAACAGCTGATCGACTACATGAAGGAATACCGGATCGGTCCGGACGGCAAGGCGACCTTCGCCGTGGTGCAGGCCGAAGACGAACTGGCGGCCATCGGCATGGTGCTAGGCGCGGGATGGGCTGGAGCACGCGCTATGACATCCACCTCCGGACCCGGCATCTCGCTGATGGGCGAGTTCGTTGGTTTGGGCTACTATGCGGAAATTCCCGGAGTGATATTTGACATCCAACGTGTCGGTCCGTCCACCGGGCTGCCCACGCGCACCATGCAGGGTGACATCCTCAGCACGGCTTTTCTTTCGCATGGCGACACCAAGCACGTCATGCTGCTGCCGTCGTCGGTGGAGGAATGTTTCATCATGGCAGGCGAAGCCTTTGATCTAGCTGAGAAATTCCAGACTCCAGTGTTCGTCATGTCTGACCTTGATCTGGGGATGAACAACTGGATGTCACAGCCGTTTGTCTATCCCGACAAGCCGATCGCGCGCGGCAAAGTGCTCAGCGCAGACGATCTCAAGCGTCTTGGCGGCTTTGCCCGCTATAAGGACGTTGACGGCGACGCCATTCCCTATCGCACGTTGCCCGGAACCGACCATCCGACAGCGTCCTATTTCACCCGCGGCAGCGGCCACAACGAAAAGGCGCAATACAGCGAGCGCGGTGACGACTACGTGCGCAACATGGACCGCCTGGCGAAAAAGTTTGAGACGGCACGCCGCTTTGTTCCCGTGCCAGTCAAAGAGATCAGCGGCACATCCAAGATCGGCGTCATCGCCTACGGCACGTCGCACTGGGCGGTGATGGAAGCCCACGACCAGCTCGCGCGCGAGCACGGCATCAAAGCGGATTATCTGCGCCTGCGCGCGTATCCGTTCAACCAGGACGTTCATGACTTCATCCAAGGCCATGACCGGGTGTATGTGGTGGAGCAAAACCGCGACGCGCAGATGCTCGCGCTGTTGAAGCTGGATGTCGCCGCTGGCCAGGTCCCCAAGTTGCGCAGCGTGCTCCATTATGACGGCCTGCCGATTGACGCGCGGTCGGTCAGCGAAGAGATTATCGCTCAGGAAGGAAAGTAGAGATGTCGGCCACAACCAATACGCCTACTCCACCGCCCGGACCAAAGCTCAACCACATCGGCCTGACCGTGCTCGATTACCGCGGAGGCAAGACCACTCTTTGCGCCGGCTGCGGTCACAACGCGATCTCGGAACGCATCATTGACGCCGCCTATGAAATGGGCGTGGAGCCGGAAAATCTGGTTAAACTGTCGGGCATCGGATGCTCGTCGAAGAGCCCAGCGTACTTCCTGAGCCGGTCGCACGGCTTCAATGCTGTCCACGGGCGCATGCCTTCGGTCGCGAGCGGCGTGGCCCTGGCCAACCACAAGCTGATGCTGCTGGGCGTTTCCGGTGACGGTGACACGGCTTCCATCGGCATTGGCCAGTTCGTCCACCTGATGCGCCGCAATCTGCCTATCATTTACATCATCGAAGACAATGGCGTCTACGGCCTGACCAAAGGCCAGTTCTCCGCCACGGCTGACGTCGGCGCCAAATTGAAGACCGGAGTGATCAACGATCTTCCGCCCATTGACACCTGTGCGCTCGCCATCCAGCTTGGCGCAACTTTCGTGGCGCGGTCGTTCTCCGGCGACAAACGGCAGTTGCTCACGCTGTTGAAAGCGGCGCTGGCGCACCGCGGCACGGTCATGGTTGACGTGATCTCCCCGTGCGTCACATTCAACGATCACGAAGGTTCCACCAAGTCGTACAAATATCTGAAAGATCACGATGAGCCGGTGCAGGAGCTCGGTTTTGTGCCCAGCTTCGAGAACATCGACGTGGATTACGATCCCGGTACCACGACCAGCGTCCGCATGCACGACGGCTCCTCGCTCCGCCTGCGCAAGCTGGGCCGTGACTACGACGCTACCGACAAGACCGGCGCCCTGCGCACGCTCACTGAGTCCCACGACAAAGGCGAAGTGCTTACCGGTGTGCTGTACCTGAACACCCAGACGCCTACCTTCATGGACGTGCTTCACGTGACTGAACACCCGCTGGCTACCCTGCCGGAGAGCACGGTGCGTCCGCCCAAGCAGGCGCTGGATGCGATCATGGAGGCGTTGCGGTAGCGAAGAACACGGCAGCTACATCCCGCAAATCTGAACCAGTGATGGCGGGCCATCACTTTCGCCCGCTGAACAAGTAAAAAAGTTCGATCACCAGTATCAGGACAACGGTAAACTCCAGCAGGAATCCGCGGGCCTGGTGGAACTGTTCGATCATGAAGTCGTAGAGCTCGTCGGCGGTGCGCAACTTTTCCTGTACTAGCAGCTGGTAGTCGTTCACGCCGATCTTGGCCGCACACAATTTGTGGAGGCGGGCTGAGAACATGTCGCCCATGAATTTGAGCGCGTTGGTGGTGCGTTCCGTCAGTTCGGTCACTTCCAGAAGGATGGTGCGCAATCGCGCCGCCGCCGGACGCATCCCCCAGCTCGCCAGCACTCCCGTGCGCCGCCGCTCCAGAAAGCGGTAGACGGGCGGCAGTTCGCGCGTCAGGATGTCGTCGTAGTGACGGAACTGGAGAAGCTGCGAGTTGGTGTACTCCAGTATGCGAATTGTCGCTGCCGCGCCGGCCTCCGTGTCGTAAAGAAAGGTGGCGTTCCAGCCCGCGACCACCAGGTCGTTGGGGTAGTACGACATGCAGCCTTGAAGCACCTCGGCCCGCTCAAATTCCGCCAGTGGGCTGGTTTCTCCACGCACGATCTGGCTGATTTCTGCGCCACGTTGCCGCAACAACTCAGCCGCAGTGGTGATGCCCTGGATGGTGTGAAGATGGAAGACGTAATAATCTTCGCTCAGCCAGTGGTCATAGGGTTTAACCAGGGCAGGCTGGACTTGCGCCACCTTGGGCCGCACCAGGTTGCGGCTCAGTTCGTCAAACAGCGTGCCGGAGACCCAGGTCCCGGCCAATTGCTGGAGCCGTGGCCAATGACCGCGGAAAGTAAAGCGCAGCAGCAGGCTGACGACGCCGTAGTCATAGTATTGCAGCGTGGCTTCAAACTGTTCGCCGCCGGGCAGGGTCACGGGCGGCATCCGCTCGATTACCGGCGGTCTCTCAAAGCGCAGATACTCCGGGGCCGGATGCTTGAAAGCCGGCGAAATCGTGGTGCCGCCAATTAGCTCCCGCAACTCCGGCAGCGTGATCTCGTCGGCGATGTCATAGAGCGTCAGAACAATGATCGAACCTTCGAGATCAGTCTGCGCCATTTTGTAATCACCACGGGCCCAAAGGGCCACTCACAGTTTACAAGCAAGGACGGTGCGTCGGCGTTGGCGCCGGCAACGATCCTTAACTCAAATTTCAACTCACCTTAAAACCTGGACAACATGGCTTTGCCATCATGGCTTGGAAAATCCACGAAGTCAGGAGAGAACGATGAGATTCCGCTCGTGTGTGTTGTCCGCCACTATGTTGTTCGCTGTTACCCCCGGGTTTGCCGCCGACCAGACGGTCCCGGGCGCCGGAAACGCCAACGCCGCCGCGCTGGCTCACCGATCACCGATAGTGCGATCGGCCTTTCACTTCTTGCTCGACCAGGCCTCCCGGATCAAGGACGCGAAGCTGCGCAAGGAGACGCTAGACGCCATCGGAAACCCGCATACTTGCGTCACACACCGCGCCAAACTGACCGACGCCAAAAAAGATGCGATCGTGCAGACACTGATCACCCAAGGCCTGCTGAACCCGACCGATGCTGCTGGCATCCAAGGTGGCGCGAAGGCCGGCGTGTTCCCTCCCGTGCTGAACGAGAACACCGCTTGCCCCCAGTTACCGCAACCTTTCTTCTCCGCGCCCGGCAGCGCGTTTCCTTTTGGGCACCATTCTTATCCGGGCGGCTTGCCGGTGCATGAATCCAACAATGACGTTGCCGACGTGAACTTGGCCAACGAGTATCGCGCCGTCTACGGCCACACCGGCCGTGCTGGGTTCCCCACCATCGATGAGGACGACTTGGGAACACAGACTCGGCGCGACCACGACGTGGACATTTTTATTGATGAAGACATCATCCTGGGCGCGCCCATCTGGCATGACTGGGCCAAGTCGATTGTCTTCCAGTGGAACGCCGACGGTTCGGAATTCACGGAGCTGAACTTCGGTGGCAGCGGAGTCAACGACAACTTTGGCGCGCCCGGTGACTCCCGAACCGGCGGACATCACATCATCGGTGCTGCGGAAGCCATGAGCCGAGGGCTGAGTCCGGCATTCGTCATCACTCAAACCTGCGCGCACTCGGCCCCTACCAGCGGCAACGAATACAAGGTCGTGAACTGGCTGCGCGCCGCCGCAATCCTGGCCCAGATCGACCCCGTGGCCCAGGGCTATCTCTATGTTGACGCACACGGAAACCTGCGCCTGCCGCCGCTGCGGCGGTTGGACAACAACGTTAACCTGAATGCCGGCGGACAGACCAATGTGCTGGCCGAGTACACGCTGCACAACCTGTCGGATGCGGATTTCACTTACTCCGGTCCAGCGTTGGATTCCGTTCTGCTCCTGGTGCAGGCTATCGCGCCGCAGTTCGGCTTTCATTCGTCCGATGCCAACTACAACAACGAGTTTCGCAACCCGGTGCTGAGCTTCTTGACCGGCGAACGGCTGCTTATCATCTATTCCGAGAAGGGCATCAGCGGAGTGACCGCAGAAGTACAGAAGCTGCGCGACGCAGGTGTGATCTAACCACCGCGAGTCCGATTACTGACTAACCCACTACGCCCGGCCGCTTAAGCTGCCGGGCGTCGTTTCTTGGAGTTTTGGCCGCCAACACTGCAGATGGTTTCGGCATCGCAACGCCTGCTGGTAGTCTTGAGCTGAGAAGTAACATGAAGAAACTCTGTTTAACCCTGATTGTCTTTGTCATCAACGGCTTGGTCCTCAGCGGCCTGGCTTTGAGCACCGCGGCGATCGCAGAAGGCACCCGGCAATGGAAACAGACAAGCTACGAGGAGTTTGAGCGCGGAACGGCCCGGGGTGTAGCCATCCGCAGCACCGGACAGTTGGAACTGGCGCCGGCGTTCAAAGCCATTTACACCAGCCCGTCCACGTTTATCTGGAGCATAGAAGCTGACAAAGATGGCGTGGTTTACGCGGCTACCGGGGCGCCGGCGCGGGTGTATCGCGTCACGCCTGACGGCAAAGCTACCGTTATCTTCGAACCCAAGGAACTTCAGGTTCAGGCGCTGGCGGTGGGAAAAGACGGCGCGATCTATGCTGCCACGTCGCCCGACGGCAAGGTGTACAAGATCACGCGGTCGGCCAAGCCCGCTGCCGGCCTAGGTGAGTTCACCTCCGAGGTTTTCTTCGATCCCAAGACCAAGTACATTTGGGACCTGGCGTTGGACAGCGAAGGACGGCTCTACATGGCCACCGGCGACAGCGGCGAGATCTTCCGCGTGGACAAGACCGGCAAAGGTGCAGCGTTCTTCAAGTCGGACGAAGCCAACATCCGCGTGTTGAATTTTGATCCCAAGGGCAACTTGATCGCCGGATCAGACGGCAGCGGCTTGGTCTACCGCATCTCGCCGGCGGGTGAAGGCTTCGTTCTCTACAGCGCCCCGCGCAAAGAGATCACGGCGCTGGCCGTGGATGCCGAGGGCAACATCTACGCCGCAGGTACCGGTGAAAAACGCGCTGGGCCTGCTCCAGGGCTTGCCGCACCCACACCGGCTCCGGCGCCTGGAGTTGTGCCGCCGGCTGGCATTCCGCTGGCAGGCCTCGTCAACCTGGCCGGCTCGGACGTCTACTTGATCGCGCCTGACGGGTCACCACGCAAGCTCTGGTCGTCGCGCGAAGACGTGGTGTACGCCCTCAGCTTCGATTCTGCCGGCCGACTCATCGCCGGCACAGGAAACAAGGGTCGGGTCTTTGCCATCGACAATAATGGCGAGTTCTCCGATCTTCTCAAGGCCAGCGCCAGTCAGGTGACGGCGTTCAGCAAAGCGCCCGGCGGTGGGCTTTATTGCTCCAGCAGTAATCTGGGAAAAGTTTTTCTCATGAGCAGCGCTCCGGAGAGCGAAGGCACGTTTGAGAGCGACGTTTATGACGCGCGGATTTTTTCCCGCTGGGGGCGTGCCGAGGTCCGTGGTCGCGGCAACTTTGAAGTCTTTGCGCGCAGCGGCAACGTAGACAATCCTGACCGCAACTGGAGCCAGTGGGTCCGAGTGGATCTCAACAAAGACGCGCGGCTCGAAGCTCCGGCCGCGCGCTTCGTGCAATGGCGCGCCGTGCTCAAGCCCGCCAGTCCGCCCACCCTGGTGGACGAGGTTGCCATCAACTACCTTCCCAAGAACGTCGCGCCCGTAGTGGATGAGATTGTGGTGCAACCGGGAGCGCGCATTCAGGCGCAGCCCAAGTCGCCGCAGGACAACAATGTGGCCGTCAATCTTGGCCCGCCACAATCCCCGCCGCCCCGTGTGGATCCGGCGGTGACCGCCACGCGAGACCGCTCCTTCGTCGCGGTGCGCTGGAACGCTCACGACGACAACGACGACAATCTGGTTTATTCCGTTTACTATCGCGGCGACAACCAGAGTGAGTGGACTCTGCTGAAGTCCGGAATCACCGACAAATTTTACTCGTTCGACTCCGGCTTGCTTCCTGACGGCGGTTACACGGTGAAAGTCGTGGCCAGTGACGGCCCTTCACACACGCCGGAAGAGGCCCTCAGCGGCGATCGTGAAAGCCCCCGCTTTGAGGTGGACAACACAGCACCGCGCATTGAGAACCTGGCCGCGCGCCGCGACGGCCAGCAGATTCATGTGACCTTCCACGCCACTGATGACTTTTCTCCCATCCGGCGCGCCGAGTATTCCCTGGATGCCGGCGATTGGCAATACGTGGAGCCGGTCGGGCAGCTATCCGACGCGAAATCGGTGAATTACGATTTCACGATTCCGCTCAGCGCCGCGACAGAGGAACCGCCCGACCAGAAACGCGCCCGCGGCAAGACGGCACCTCCGCGCAACGAGCATGTGGTGGTGGTGCGGGTGTTCGATCGCTATGACAACGTGGCGACGGCGAAGAGCGTGGTGCGATAAGAGATTGAAAATTTGAAATTTTAAATTTGAAATTTTACATCGTCCCCCAACGGAAATGGAGCCTTCGCACCTGAGAGATGCTCTCGACCACGTAATCTGCTTTCTCGGTTTGGCTCTGTGGTTCCTGCGCGGCAAATTCTCCGCGGTGAATCCTCACGGTGTGCATGCCCAGTTCGTTTCCGGCGCGAATTTCGCTCATGGGACGATCGCCGACCACAAGTATCTGGTCCGCGGGCAGTTTCGTGTGCCGCTGGATCTGGCGGAACGCGGCTTCTTTGGTGAGGAGCTTGTCACGGTCAGCGTAAAGGATGCGTTCGACCAGAGGATGGTTCGCAAGGCCCAGCGCGCGGATCTTGGCATGTTGCGTCTTGGGTTCGCCAAAGCTCACGATGAAGATGCGCACCCCATGGCGATGCAAGTATCGCAGCAAGGGCATGGTTCCGGGAAACAGTGTGAGTTTGCCGACGGGACAGTGAAAGTAAGCCTCGCGGGCCGCATAGCTGACAGCTTCAGGATCAATGGCGCGAAAGCGGCGGCAGACTTCGGCGTCAATGTGGCGCAGCATGGGATCCTCGCGGAAGGCACGCATACGCGCGCGATACACGGCTTCCACCGTGCCGTTCAGCCCGGCTCTGACCATGGCGCGGGCTGCCGCGCGATGGGCCACGCGCACACGCTGGCGAAAACAATCGTAAAGCGTGTCGTCAAGATCAAAAATCATGCAACGGATGGTGGGTTTGGCCTTCTGCCCACGCCCAGGTGTCTGACTTTTCTTTTTTTGCGACCGTGTCATGAGCAGGCGACGGAACAATCATTGTAATCGCTGTTACAATCGAAGTTGATGGAGCCCAACCTGCTGCTCATCGCCTGGCTGGTGAGTGTTCTTTATTGCAGCATTCCTTTGTTCTGGTTTGCCATCCCTCTTCATCACTTTTCCTTTGATGATCTGGCTGGAAGAGCGCGAACTCGCGAAACGCTTCGGAGAGGAATTTCACAACTACAAGAAGACCGTACCGCTGGTTCTGAGTTTCTTCTCGAGCGTCCCGGCCAAAGAAACGCCAGGACTTATGGGAAGCAGCCGTGAAGTTTGAATTCTTCGTGGCCGCGCGCTACCTCCGGGCCAAGCGACGGCAGGCGGTGATCAGCGTGATCACGGTGATTTCCATTGTCGGCGTGGCTGCGGGTGTAGCGTCGTTGATTATCGCGCTCTCCATCAACGCCGGCTTCCAACGCGACATTCAGAACCAATTGCTAGGCTCGACCGCGCACGTCAGCCTGGTGAAAGTGAAGAACGACGAAGGCATTCGCGATTGGCGCGACGTGGTCAGCCGTCTGGAGAAGCAGCCGCACGTCGTGGCCGCAGCGCCAGCTCTCTACGACCAGGTGCTGGCGTCACGCGGATCGCGCGCCAGCGGCATGGAACTCAAAGGTGTAGTGCCGGAGTATGAAAACCGCGTCAGCGAGCTGCTGAAATCGGTAAAGATCGGCACGGCGGCGCCGCTCGACCCAGCAACGCGGCCTCGTTGTGCAGACAAGCCCGAAAATTGTCCAGCTCCCGAGTTGCCGCCGATTGTTTTGGGGAAAGATCTGGCGGAAACGATTGGAGCTACCGTGGGCTCGGTCATTCTAGTGACCAGCCCACAGGGCGAGCTCACGCCGTTCGGTCTGGTTCCTAAGTACGAACGTTTTAAGGTTGCCGGAATTTTCCGCTCCGGCTTCTATAACTACGACAGCACCTGGGGCTTCATCCGCCTGGCTGACGCGCAAAAGCTCTACGGGCTGGGTGACGTGATTTCCGTGATCGAGTTCAAAGTTGATGATCTCTATCAAGCGGAACGGATTGCGGAACAACTGCAATCCGCGGCCGGCTCGGGGTACATGACCACCAATTGGATGGAACAAAACCGCGCGCTCTTTCGCGCCTTGCGCCTGGAGCGCGCTGTGACGTTCCTGACCATCGGCCTGATCGTGTTTGTGGCTGCGCTAAACATTTTGATCTCGTTGATCATGATGGTGATGGAAAAAACCAAAGACATCGCAGTATTGCTTTCGATGGGAGCGCGCCGGAAACAGGTGCGGGCCATCTTCGTCTTTCAGGGGGTGCTGATCGGAATAATCGGAACCGTGGCGGGATTGATCGCTGGTTACGGCATTGCGTTGGCAGGAGCCAAGTACCACTTCATTGCGCTCTCTGCCGAGGTTTACTCGATTGACTACCTTCCATTCGCGCCGCGCCTTCTGGACGGTGTGGAAGTGGCCTTGGCCGCATTGCTGATTTCCTTTGTCGCCACTCTTTATCCTTCGTGGTCGGCCGCCCGGGTGTTACCTGCGGAGGCACTGCGCTATGAGTGAAATCCCTCATTGCGCGGTTGCCGCCATGTATGCAGGATGTTCCCTATCTGTCAAGTTTTGTTGCCTGGCATGCAACGCGTCTAAGCAATTCTTGATGTTCCCGCCATGCAACTAACGGAGTCTAAAGCGCGTGATATGGGTTTTAGTAGAACAAGCAATTATGCGCAGAACGGCAATGAAAATGCAGGCAGAATTAGAGGCAATTGCACCGTTGGAGATAGGCCATGCATCTAATAGATACACAGGCTGAAGTCCTTCGGGTTGATGGACTTAAAAAGGTTTACAAATCTGGGCATACAGATTTGGTGCTCTTTGAGAATTTGTCCTTCCAGGTGAGGAAGGGAGAGATGCTGGCGATTGTAGGAGAATCTGGCGCCGGGAAAAGCAGTTTGTTGCACATCTTGGGGACTCTTGATCGAGCTTCTCAGGGTGACGTATACTGCGCGCAGATTCAAGTAGCCAAGCTGACTGACGATGCGGCTGCAGATTTCCGCAACCGGGAAATTGGATTCGTCTGGCAGTTTCACTACTTGCTTCCGGAGTTTTCGGCGCAAGAAAATGTTGCTATGCCGCTCTTGATGAGAGGGACCGAGTACGGGAAGGCCATGCAAGCGGCTGCCGACTGGCTGCGCGAAGTGGGTTTGGAAGACCGCGGCCACCATCGCGCCGGCGAACTCTCCGGCGGGGAGCAACAAAGGGTAGCGCTGGCCAGGGCCCTGGTCACCGGACCCAAGATCCTGATGGCCGACGAGCCCACTGGCGACCTCGACAGCCGGACCGCGGAGATGGTCTTTGGTCTGGTGCAGAGGCTGCATCGTGAGCACCGGCTGACTTCCCTCATCGTCACCCACAACCTTGATTTCGCGCGGCGCTGCGACCGGGTGTTGCGCCTGCATCAGGGACGTGTGGAGGAGGTTTCACCCAGTTCGCTGCGCAATTAACGGGAAGCGAACGGGTCTGATTTTTGTCTGTTACGGCAGACGTTGTTGATTTAGTCTGGCATCACGCCTCGGCAGGGGCGGTGGCCGGACGAAAAAGGCTTCTTCCTGGAAGCGCGGTGGTTCGTACCCAGGGGAAGGGAGAGAGGCTTTTCGGTTGAGGTGAGCTGGAAGGTTTCTCGAGGTGAGGGCAACATGTTCGAGCGGTACACAGAAAAGGCGAGGCGCGTAATCTTTTTTGCGCGGTATGAAGCCAGCCAGTTCGGCTCTCCGTACATTGAGACCGAACACTTGCTCTTGGGCTTGTTGCGCGAAGACAAGGCCTTGACCAACCGCTTTCTGCGCTCCCATGCATCATCGGTTGAGTCCATCCGCAAACAGATCGAAGGGCACACCACCATCCGGGAAAAGGTTTCAACCTCCGTTGATCTTCCCTTAAGCAATGAATGCAAGCGGGTCTTGGCATATGCTGCCGAAGAAGCCGAGCGGCTCAGCCACAAGCATATCGGCACAGAACATCTGCTCCTGGGCCTGTTGCGCGAAGAGAAATGTTTTGCCGCGGAGATCCTGCACGAGCGGGGTCTGCGTCTAAGCGCTATTCGCGAAGAACTGGCGCGGAGCACGCAGGAGAAAGCCCCGGCGCAGCGCAGCGGTTCTTCGCGCGAGTCTTCCCTGCTGGCGGAGTTTTCCCGCGACCTGACCCAGGCCGCCATGGACAGCCAGCTCGATCCTCTGGTCGGCCGCGAAGGCGAAGTGGAGCGTGTGGTCCAGATCCT
>DATFXI010000312.1:0-5828 GCA_035316085.1 Candidatus Angelobacter sp. | reverse complement strand
CCGGTATGCTGTTGGCGCGCGCACGGCGTGGGGTGGTCGGCCATCATGAGCTCGAGCAAGGTCTTGCGCGCCGCTTCTACTTCTTTGCTTTTGCTGTGCACGACCATGCCCGCCTCGGCGGGACGTATGCAGGCCGCCTGGTAGGCGCGGCCGCCTACATCGACCACGCAAACCCGGCACACGCCGACCGGGTTCTCGTTCTGTTGATGGCAGAGCACGGGAATCTCAATCCCGTTCATCCGCGCTGCGTCAAAAATCGTGGTTCCAGCCGGGACGGTGACAGGCTGTCCATCAATCGTGAGCTGGACCATAGAAGAAGCGGGCTCGGCGGGGCGGCTCATGGCTTCTTCCCCTTGAAACAGACGCCAGCGGAACAACGACGATTCAACAGATGTTCATCCACTTCCGGACGAAAATGCTGAAGGACGGACCGGATCGGCGCCGGCAGAAACTGTCCTAGTCCGCAAATAGAAGTCTGTTTGAGCGTGTGGAAGAGCTCTTCTACCAGTGGAATATCGGACGCCTGATAGCCTCCGCTTGTCCATGCTTCCAGGATCTCGACCAGCTTCTGCGAACCTATTCGGCAGGGCACGCATTTGCCGCAGGACTCATTACGAAAGAAGCGGACGGCATTGAGCGCCATGTCCAGCATGCACCGGTCTTCGGCACAGACAACAATCGCGCCTGATCCAACCATGGAACCGGCTTTGTTCATGGTCTGCCACTCCATGGGGAGGTCGGCCATGGAGGCCGGCAGGTAACCCGACGAAGGTCCGGAGGGAGCAAAGCCGAGTAGTTTTCGTCCACCGGAGACGCCGCCTGCGCCGCGAATGAGGTCGGAGTACTTCGTTCCCATCGGGACTTCGTAAACACCGGGCTTCTCTACGTCGCCCGTCACACTGATGAACTTCAGGCCAGTGAATCCGTTAGCTCCGAAGGAATTGAACCAGTCCGCGCCCCGCATGGCGATGGCTGCGGCCAAGGCCAGGGTCTCCACGTTATCGATAATGGTGGGCTTTCCCCACAGCCCCGAAACTGCCATGAAGGGAGGCTTATTACGAGGCTCAGCACGTTTGCCTTCGATCGCCTCCAACAGCGCCGTCTCTTCGCCGCAGATGTAACCGCCCGGACTGACGAACAACGTAATCTCAAAAGAGAGATCAGTCCCCAAGATGCGCTCTCCGATCCAACCGTTCTGTTGGGCGCGGATCAGCTCGGCGCGGATGATTTCCTCCTGCTCGTGGTACTCGTGGCGAATGTAAAAATAACCGCGCTTGGCGCCTGTGACCAAGCCCGCCAGAACCATTCCCTCGACCACCAGGTGCGGCATCTGCGTGAGGATGAAGCGGTCTTTGATGGTGCCTGGCTCGCTCTCATCGGCGTTGCAAATGATGTACTTATCGGGTGACGGCGAATGGCGCACGTGCTCCCATTTCTGATTCGTGGGATAGCCGGCGCCCCCCATGCCGCGCAGGCCCGCTGCCTTGATCGCCGCCAGCAGTCCCGGCCAATCACCGGAGCGGACAAATTTCTGCAGCGCGAAATAAGGCTTCTCGTTTTCGTACGGATCGGTGGCCAGGCGCATCTCGCGCCGTCCATAGCTGGAAGCCACGGGCGCGGCGCCGTTCAACGTATCGGCGACGGTAGTGACCGCCTGGTCCGGAGTCAAGCCGTCATAGAAGCGTTCATTGATGACGAAGGACGGAGCGTGATCGCAGCGCCCCAGACAGGAAACCGCGCGAATCGCGAACTCCTTTTCCGGCAGGCCTTGAAATCTCTGCTCCAGCTTCTGCCGCAAGGCCGGCGCGCCACGAAGGTGGCAGGTCATGTCATCGCAGACTTTGGCCGTTACCCGGGCGGGTCGCACGAGCCGGAAGCGAGGATAATAGCTGGCAACCGCGTGTACATCGCGCGCGGTCATCTCCCGGCGTTCAGCCACTCGCTTCAGTTCATCGGCGGGGAGGTAGTCGAACTTGCGCTGAATATCCTCGAGTTCCTCAAAGATCCCATCCGTCTTATGTTCGACAGGCAGGACTTTGAATGGGGCAGGCCCCGACATGATTGTCTTTTCCTCGTTGGAACCCGGTAAGCAGTTTCGGCGGACTATAGCAGACAACTGCTCCTGCGTCCACCAAAACAATGGTCCGAGTCATTCTTCGGTTGCCTTTTGATAGGACACAAGGTAGAAAGTACAGGTTCAATCCAAGCGTGAGGAAACAATGTCTCAGTCCCGATTACGGCGTCACGCCTTATTTCAGGCGCTCTTGACGGCAGGTTTCCTAGCCAACGTCGCCGGGGCCCAGGCTGGGCCGCAGAAAAAGCCGCCGGCGATGCCACCTGGAAAGTACGTTGGCCCGGGAACCTGCGGCGCTAGCGCGTGCCACGGTAGCGTACAGCCACGCACCCTCACTCTTGTTTTGCAAAATGAGTACAGCACCTGGGTGACCAAAGACGCCCACTTCAAAGCCCTTCACAGCCTCGATAACCCGGTCTCGCAGCGTATGGGACGGATCCTGGGAATCGGCAACCCCGCAACTTCTCCCAAATGCCTGACTTGTCATTCTCTCGCGGTGCCGCCCGAGGAGAAGGTACGGGAGTTCGATCTGGAAGGGGTAAGCTGCGAAAGCTGCCACGGTCCAGCCTCGGCCTGGCTGGAATCCCATATGTTAAAAGGATGGACGCCGCAGAAGTCCTACGCCTTAGGCATGGTGGATCTCTCTGATCCAACCGGCCGATCTGAAAAATGCCTGAGCTGCCACCTGGGAACGATCGAGAAGGAAGTAGACCACAAGATGATCGCTGCCGGACATCCTGATCTGGTCTTTGAGTTGGATTCCTACAGCGCGATCCAGCCGCCGCACTGGAAACCTGCTGCGGACCCGAGCCACGACTTCCGCCTTTGGGCGGTGAACCAGGCGGTTCAACTTCGTGAGTCCTTGAAGAAGCTGGCCCGGCACACGCAGAGCTCAACCTGGCCCGAGTTTTCCGAATACGATTGCTTTAGCTGCCATCACAGCCTGACCAAGCCTGAAAGCAGCTGGCGCCAGGCGCGCGGGTATCAAAACCGGACCGCGGGTTCGCCTCCTTGGGAGAGCGCCCATTACACCGTCTTCCGGATTCTCGCCAAGGATATAGACGCTCCGGCCAGCCAGCAGCTGGACGCGCAATTAGCGATCGTGAACCGAGTCGCCAGCAATTTGAACAGTTCACCGAAAGAAATTGCTGATAGCGCTTTGGCGGCTGGCGATCTGGCGAATCGCCTGCTAGCGCAGATCAATCAGGCTACTTTTGACCGGGCACGCGCCGCGCGAATGTTACAGGCGATTTCGGACCAGGGAGATGTCATTGCCAATCAGGACACCCGTTCGGCGGAACAAGCGGCTATGGCCCTCGATACCATATTCCTGTGCTACGAGAAACAGACGGGCAGCCATCCCGCGGTGCGGGCGGCCATCGATGGACTATTTCAGGAAGTGACCAACCCCTCGAGCTATGACGCGCCCCGCTTCAGCGCGCAGATGCGCAAAGTCAATGCAGCGCTGCGCGATGCCGGTATTGCGTCCCAATGACGGCTGCCGTGCGATCCCGGTTTACAACGTGGGATTGCGTGGAAACTTAAGATACGGCAGCCGCACGCCACGCAAGCTGAGCTGATCGGCGCGAATGCCGGCGGGAGCTTGGAACCCTGCTGCCGCCTGCGCCGAAACGTAGTCATCCTGCTCTACGCCGTCGCCGCTGATCCCCAGCCCTCCCACCAGCACGCCGCCCTTGTAGATGGGCACGCTTCCCGGAAAGAAAACCACTCCGTTTTGATTGGCGCTAGGCGGTTGACCCCCGTTGGTGCAGGGGTTTGCCAGATCAAATTGATAAAGACTGAAGAATGGCCCAGCTGTGGTGCCGTCGATGCCGGGCGGGAACAAAGGCTGAGCGCCAAAACTGATCGTCCGGTTGGTGACTGCGGTATTTGTCGGCACGCCAGGAAGATCGGCAGGATTTACGCCCGTGCTGCTGAAATACGCCATGTTGCGCGCTTTGGCGACAGCCACGTCCACGCTAAAGACAGTGGCGTCCGGCATCCGGTTCAGCGCCAGAATGGTGCCGTCCAAATCGGAGATGGCGATAGCGAACCTTGCTCGCTGGCCGTCTGGCAAGCGGATGACCGCGCGCGTCTGGTTGGCTGTAGCAATCGCCTGGTTCTCGATGCTCAGGACTTCGGCAAGCGTCAGTCCCCCCACCAATCCCGCTTTCGCCATGATCAAGTCGCCTTCGGGAACCGGCCCCGGACTGGCCACGGGGGCCACGACAAAGGCGCCGGCAAAGACGCCGGGGTTGGAACCGGCGGGTCTTGTGGTCTGGACGACAAAAGGAAGAGAGATACCGTCGATCACGACCACGCCGGGCGGCGCGGGGCTTGCTCCGAAGCCCGAGTTTACCGCCGCGGAAAAAGCAGCGAACTCGGCCACCTGGGGTGAGGCTCCCGCAATGCCAACCCCTCCGATCAGGCGTCCGTTTCTGAATAGCGGTACGCCTCCAGGATCGACGGCATTGGCATTGGAGTCCGAGATGTCCGCTTTGCCGGTGATGATTCCCAAACCGAGCGAGAGTGTGCTGATCGACCTTGAAGGGTCAATGGACTGGCCAGGCAGGAAGGTTACATTGAGTGGGCAGCCGCGATTGGTGTTTTCAATCCCGTAAAGCGCTGCATTCGGCGTGTTGGTAATACCCGGTGGAAAGTGGATGCCGCTGATGAAGCGCACCGTGCGCGAAGAGAGAGGAGCCTGATCGTTGCTGAAATAAGCGGCCGTACGCGCCAGCCCAACTGCGAGCTCAGTTGTGGCGACGCTGGCCCCAAAGTTTCCCGTGGCGCTGGCCGGAGCGCCGGTCTTTTGGAAGACGGCCAGAATATGGCCTCCGCGATCGGTCACAGCGATAACAACAGGGGCGTCCACGGACGTTGCGGCGTTCTGTACCACAGTCTGCACTTCAGCCGCGGTCAGACCCGTCAACGGTGGTGATGGCGGATCCGGAATGGTAATCCCTTGCCCCCCACTGCATCCGGTAGCTATAGCCAACACCGCGAGGGCACTGAAGAAAACACTCCCTGGAATGCGGTTCGACATGCTTAGGAGCTCCTGCCCGTGATAGGCGAACCTGGCACCGCCTCAAGACCGGAGGTAGTGTACCAACTTTGTTTGACCGTGGGCGAGAAACATCGACAGATTGGGGAAGTGTCAAATTTAGTCGATATTGGACCGCCTTTTGATAATGTAAGCAGGCTTAGAAGGAGTTTTCGAACCCTTGCCCCGCTACTTTGATGACATCAGCATTCGCGGAAAACTGACAGTAATTGTCGCCAGCGCAGTGGCCGCCCTGACAATCGTCGTGCTGGTTTCTGTGTGGGTCTCCTCCTGGCGAGAGGTAAGAGAAGACGTCCGCAAAGAATTGCAAACCGCGCGCAAGGAGTTCGTCATCAACGAAGGCGAGCATCTGCACGAGCACGCGTTGGAAGCCATGACGATCGCCCAGTCTGACGATTTGCCACTTTTTCTGCTTTCCCACGATTCGAAGGCGGCCTGTGCATGGCTCAGCAAGGTACTGTCAGGGAAGAAAACCCCAATCAATCCCGAAGACGCATTTGACCTTGTTGCCGTGCTCTTGCCCGACGGGAACACTTTGGCGGTGGTGGTTCGCGGCGAACCGGTTTGTGATGCCCGGGAGCTTAAATGGCGCTTGCCGGTCCTCTCCAACAAAGACAACGATCCGGAAATCACCAACTGGGAGTCAGACGATCAGAAACTGTTTGAGCTGATTGAAGCGCCCATTGTTGA
>DATFXI010000311.1:0-3204 GCA_035316085.1 Candidatus Angelobacter sp. | reverse complement strand
GAAAAACATGATCCTGACGTTTACGCAAAAAAAGAGAGTGCGGGCGTTCCTTAAGAAAAGGAGACTGTGATGCTAAGGATGGCAACGCTGCTCTTGCTGTTCATGGTCGCAGGCGCGCAGAAAGACGCTCCCAGTCAGAGTGATCAACGCTTGATCGACTCCCTGAAAAAGACGTTGATGAGCGATATCGAAGCCGGCCTGCCTCAGGAGAGCTTTGACGGTTGGTTCGCGGGCGTGGTGAAGCCGGCCGAGATCGGCTATGAGGTTCAAGACTGTACCGACGAGGCCGCTGCAACGGAAGGCGGCCGCCCGGTTTCCTGCGTGATTGCTTACACCAAACCGGCGCAGCCCGGCTGGAATCGATGGATTGAAATCCGTTTCTTCGTTATGGCTCCGCCTGGAGGTGAAGGAACTAGCCATCGCGTGCCGGTAAGGCCGCTCGTTCCCAGGCTCTTTCAGGCGTGTGCCGGCCCGACGAACCCAAGGATGAAGAGCCCCACGCGCTGCTACCCAAAGTTGAGCGAACTGGAAAAGCTGGTGCGCGGCTCCACAACCCACTAGACTCCTAGTAAGATTCTCTTATCTATGAAGCCGACCCGGATGTCTCTTCCGCTTGCGCAAGCCGATCCTGAGATTGCCCGAGCCATCGCCCAGGAAGTCCAGCGGCAGCATGAAGGCCTGGAGCTGATTGCTTCTGAAAACTTTGTCAGCCTGGCGGTCTTGGAGGCCGCGGGATCGGTGTTCACCAACAAGTATGCGGAGGGCTATCCGGGCAAACGTTATTACGGCGGCTGTGAATTTGCCGACGTAGTGGAAAACCTGGCGCGCGACCGCGCCCGCAAGCTCTTCGGCGCCGAACATGCCAATGTGCAGCCGCATTCCGGCTCGCAGGCCAACATGGCCGCTTACATGGCGCTGCTGGGGCCGGGCGACGCTATCCTCGGGCTCAACCTGGCACACGGCGGCCATCTCACCCACGGACATCCCCTGAACTTTTCCGGCAAGATGTACAAGATCATTCCTTACGGCGTGCGCAAAGACACCGAGACCATTGATTACGACGAGCTGGAGCGGATCGCGGAGCGCGAGCACCCCAAGCTGATCGTGGGCGGGGCCAGCGCGTACTCTCGCATCATTGATTTTGCGCGCATGCGCCAGATCGCCGACAAAACCGGCGCGAAGCTCATGGTGGATATGGCCCACATAGCCGGGCTGGTGGCCGGCGGAGTGCATCCTTCGCCGGTGCCGCATTGCCACGTCGTAACCAGCACCACACACAAGACGCTGCGCGGGCCGCGCGCCGGCCTGGTCCTGTCGAGGCAGGAGTTTGCCGCCGGCGTAGACAAGATCACCTTTCCCGGAATTCAGGGCGGCCCGCTGGTACACATCATTGCGGCCAAGGCGGTGTGTTTTCATGAAGCCCTGCAACCGGAGTTCCAAGACTACGCGCGGCAGACCGTCGCCAACGCGCAAGCGCTAGCGCAGAAACTGATCGATGAGGGGTTCCACGTGATCTCTGGTGGGACAGACACGCACCTTTTCCTGATGGACGTTTTCTCCCGGGGAATGCTGGGCAGCGAGGCGGAGAGCGCCCTGGGCCAGGCCGGCATCACCGTGAACAAGAACGCCATCCCGTTTGACACGAATCCTCCGCTCAAGCCCAGCGGCATTCGCATCGGTACGCCGGCGTTGACCACGCGCGGCATGAAAGAGAAAGAAATGGTGCAAGTGGGCGCGTGGATTGCCGAGGCGCTGAACAACCGTAAGGAGGCCGCCGCGCTCGACCGCGTCCGCCGCAAAGTGCACGAACTGGCGGAGGCTTTCCCGCTCTATCCTGAGCTGCGCGAAACAGTGGGTGTGTGAGCCCGGTTAGTTGGCCACCAACTTGAAGATATTTCCGGCGCCAATGTCCACAACGTAGAGTTCACCGGCCTGATCCTGGCCGAACGAGCTGATGGTCTTGCCGGTGGTCATAAGAAGCGTGCGGGTGAAAACGTTGGGCGTCGTTTCCTGCAACACAAAAATCTTCCCCGTCCCCAGATCGCCAAAAACGTAGATACCCCGCAGAGTGGGCAGGTTCGCGCCGCGATAGACAAAGCCGCCAATCACCGCGTTGCCTTCGGCATGGCTATATTCAGCAATCGGCGGAATGAGTCCGGTGGTGTTGCATCCGCTGGGTGGATTGAAACAATGCATTCCTTCCATGACGTTCCATCCGTAGTTCCCCCCTTTCTGCACGATGTCAATCTCTTCAAACTGGTCCTGGCCTACGTCGGCGACGAACAAGCGTCCGGTGGCGCGATCGAAAGAAAAGCGCCAGGGATTGCGAAAGCCAAAGGCCCAAATCTCCGGCAATCCTCCGCCGGCGGCGAAAGGATTGTCCGCTGGCACGTGGTACTGGAGGCCGGCATCAGTGGAGTTCACATCAATGCGCATCATCTTGCCGAGCAACGTTGCTGTGCTCTGCCCGTGGCCAAAGGGATCGCCGCCGCTTCCGCCGTCGCCCAGGCCGAAGTACAGCAGCCCATCAGGACCAAAGGCAAGCTGGCCGGCTTTGTGGTTGGTGAAATTGCCGACTTGGTCCACGGTGAGCAGAATGCGCTCGGTTGCGATGTTCACCTGGTTGGAGCCGGCCGGGGAAGCCGTGTACTCGGCGATCACGGACTGGATTTGCCCGCTCACCGTGCGCGTGTAGTTGACGTAAAGCTTGCCGTTGGCTGAGTAGTTGGGATGAAACGTCACCCCGAGCAGACCCATCTCGCTGCCCATCGAAATCTTGCTGCTGATATCGAGAAAAGGGGTGGAAAGCACCGATCCGTTCTGGATGATCTTGATCTTTCCGCCTTGTTCCACTACAAAGAGCCGGCCGCTTCCGTCGCCCGACTGTTCCAGTCCTAAAGGAGAGCTAAAGCCGGAAGTCACCAGAGTCAACGCCAGGGATGGAAGATTGGAGGGTGGCATGGGGTTGTTGCCACCGCATCCAGCTACCAGAAAGACCAAAACCAACAAAGCGGCGGACAACACACCCATTCTTGCCATAGCTTGCACCTTGCTAAAAACTTCGTTCGACCATGATATTCCGGCTTCCTGTTGTTTACCGGGAAAAGCCGGCGTCGCGTTACACGGAAGGCCAAGGCCGGATAAATTGGAGTATCGAAGCCGTCGCGGGTTCTGGGACATAGCCCAGCGGGAAAGGCGGATGCC
>DATFXI010000310.1:0-23793 GCA_035316085.1 Candidatus Angelobacter sp. | reverse complement strand
ATGGCCAGCTTGCAGAATTCGGTGCCGGTGCAAGCCACAGCCCCGCGCCAGAAGGTGGAAGCCTCCACACGCAATCCGGCCTGGTTGAGTCCTTCCGTCACGAGACCGGTCTTTGCTTGCGGCACATTCACAATCACCAGGTTTTGCGTGTTGGTAGTGCGCAATTGGCCGTTGCCGTGGCGGTCCGCGAGATCGGCAGCCGCGCGCATCTGAGCCGGCGTGATGCGTCCACGGAGCACGGCAGCGCCCACGTAGAACTGCCCGGGCTGCTTCTGCGCATGAACTCCGGTGTGGTCACGAAATACGTCGGTCGGGACCTGCTCGGGCACAGCGGGAACGAGTTTGAAGCCCAGACGCCGCTCCACTTCTTCCAGGAAACGCTCCGCGGTCCAGCCGTGCTCGAGGAAGAGAAACTTCAGACGCGCCCGTTCGCGGCTGTTACGCAGAACCGCGGAGTCGCGAAAGATCTCGCTCACCGCGCGGGTAACAGGAATCACCTGGTCCCAATTCACGAAGGCGTTGAGCCGTACCGCCAGATGCGGTTCGGTGGAAAGGCCGCCGCCCACGCGCACTGAAAATCCGGCTTCGCTCTTTCCGTTTGTGCCGCGCACCACCGGTGTGAAAGCCAGATCGTTGATCTCTGGATACGAGCACCAATCGCGGCAGCCACTGATGCTGATCTTATACTTGCGCGGCAGGTTGTAGAACTCGGCGTTGCCGGCAAGAAGGGCATTGGCCGCAAAGACGAGGGGCGAAGCGTCGCAAAGCTCATTGGCGTTTAGGCCGGCGAGGGGGCAGCCGGTGATGTTGCGTGTGACGTCGCCGCAAGTGGACATCGAAGTCAAGCCGGCGTCAAACAGCGCTTGCAAGACTTCCGGCAAATCCTGAAGAGTCACCCAATGCAGCTGGATGTTCTGCCGGACCGTGATATCGGCGGAACCGCGCGCGTACTTTTCCGAAAGTCCGGCGATGACGTGAAGTTGCCGCGAGGTGAGAAACCCGTTGGCCAGCCGGATGCGCAACATGAAGTAGGGCACAGCCTTACCTTCGCCACCGGAGCCGCCGAGGGCGCCCGCGCCGTCACCTTGCGTGTAGACCCCCCACCAGCGGAAATATGTCTTGATCCAGGCTTCGGGCACCGCGGCGTAGCCCTGCGCGGCGAAGGCGCGGATCTCGTCGAGGCATTCCCAGGGGTTCTTCTCCCGCTTCAACCTCTCCACCTTCTGAACCTTGGTTTCAGTTAATGTTTCTGTTGGCGTACTCATAATCCACGTTCCTGATTTCTTCTTCGTGCAAAACAAAAAGCCCATCGCTTTTCTCTGGCGATGGGCTGTTCCTAAGAATTGAATGATTACGTTTTAGGTCGCGGTTCCATGGGCCAGAGGCGTGCTGGTTGCCTGACAGCAACACTTGCGCATCTTCTGGCACAGAATTCGCATGGAAGTTAAGGTAAATGTCCCAGGCGAGAAGTGTCAAGGGGCACCGGTGGATGTGTATTGTCCGATGATTCGGCTGCCGGCCCAAACGTGGTCTTCAGGCAGTTCAGTTTGCTCAGTTCCTCTTTGTTCTCAGCCATAAGCATCCAGAACAGCCAGTAATCGCCTGCCGACGCGAGGCGGATTGTCCCATACATCTGGGCCGGGTTGCCGATGGAGCCGGAAATTTCCAAAATCACGTGCCCTTGGTCCTGATATGCGTTCACTTTCCTTTGTTCACCATCGAACAGTTGGTCGTCCGCGAACGCCTGTTCCATGTCCCGCACGGCCGCCAGGTCATCCAGATTTGCGGGAAACTTATGACCCTTGAAGCACCCTGGGTCTAATGTCCCCATGAACAGAAGAGAAGTTGTGCGATCAACGTCGGCCTTCGAACCCTCCGGGGCCTTCAACACCCACAACAATGTACGCATGCACTGCCATGCCCTCTCATGTTCGCGAGACGCCTCCGGCTCATCGCCAAACGCGTATTGATGGCCGGCCTCGATCCTGTTTTCGTATTGGGTGCGATCCACGACATGCCAGTCCTCCGGGAATTCATACGAGAAGCCCAGCTCGGCATTGGAATAGAGATTGCCGGAAACAAAACCGGGATCAATCTTGTCGAGCGTTTTGCGAAGAACTTTGGAAGACGCTGCAGCCGATGGCTCGGTTGAAGCGGAACCTGATTGCGCCAATCCTGGTGTCTCCAGGTAAAGGCAGGCAGCGACGATGAGAATAGAAGTGCAGATCTTAGTAGCTTGTGTCGAATGCCTGAGTGATTGGTGGGCTGGCTTTCTTGTTTGCGGCAGCGGCTCGCGGCGGTAGAGCCGCAGAGTATTCTTCGCCACCGAGATCAGCAGAACCAACAGCATGCCGGCGATCCCGATGGTGCCGGCCACATCAAACAGGCGGTAAGCGCGCCCGGCTATATGGGACGTCGACTTCCAGAACAAAACAAGATTTCCGACCGAGAGCAGGATGCGCAGTTCTGTTGGCCCCATTTTGAAATATGAAATCGTGAAATCGCCGAGCGTGTAGGTGGCCAGGCAGACTTCTACCAGCATGACCAGGTAAGTGATCATCAGCCCGAAGGCGACCCAGGGAGACATATACCCGGAGAGCGCCAGACCGCCGAGCAGGAAGACGGTGCTGAAGGCGTCCACCACGTGGTCTACATAAAAACCGTAGCGCGGGCGCGGACAGTTGCGGAAGCGCGCCAGGGTGCCGTCCAAACTGTCTCCCAGCCAGTTGAGTGCTAGACAAACGATCACCACAATTAGTCCGACACGGTTGGTGCGCGACCACCAGTATCCGGCGCCGGCTCCGGCCATAGCCGCCAGTCCCAAGATCGTCAGGTGGTCGGAGTTGATCCAGGCGGGCGTACGCGCGGCCAGCCACAGCAGGGTCTTCTTCTCCGCCGCGGCCAGAAAGCTCTGCTGGGTACGTTTGGCTTCGCGAAAAGGAAGCGATGGGGTCTTGTGCATGGGTCTTGATTTCCTCCCTGCGCCTGGGCGCAAGGCCACCATGCTGGATTTCGCAGAATCCCGGCAATGCACAACGTAACCACTTCAGGTAAAAGAAGGCTCAAGAGGTAAGTTGCTGATACGAAGGGGAATAACAGGGCTTCTGCAGACACCTCATCAGGAAACCCACCGGCTCAACAGAACCTTTCCCGGATTCACACGTGTCGGGGCACGACCTTGGTCGTGCCGTACAGTTTCCAGACTTGGGCTTTAGCCCCTGAGTTCCCTGAAAGTGCAACGAATGCCTTACGCCCCAGCGGCTAAAGCCGATTTATTCTTCGCGCTTAACGGCACGACTTGAGCGGGCCAGCTTGAGCGAAGCGAGGGCTGGCCTGCGGAGTCGTGCCCTGACACTTGTCACGATCCTGAAAATGACTGGAGCGGGCCGGCAGTTGAAGGCAGTTTCGTGACGCCTCCGTCCACAAGGGACAGACACTGATACGAGTGATCGTGCAGCAGGGAAGCTATCCTCTCAGAATCCCGGTGGCCGTTCGCCCGCGACGCCGAACGCGCGCTCGAGTGCGAGACCAGCACGTCCCACGGTGCCTTCGTCAAACAACCGGCCGATCAGGGTAACCCCATGGGGCACGCGACGCGGCGGCGAGAACTTGGGCATGGGATTGGCGGGATCCGGCGCCCAGTCGGTGCGTGCCTCAGACACTTCAACAAAGCCTGCGCGCAGTGTGAGCGAAGGGTGGCCGGTGAAATTGGTGATGGTAAGCATCTCGTCCTGCAGCGATGGCACCAGCAGCAGGTCTACTTCTTTAAACACGCGGGCCATCTCGTTGGCCACTTTACGGCGCAACCGGTCGCACTGCACGAAGTCCACGGCGGACAAGAAACGTGACTGGCGGAAGACATTGGGCCAGGCGTCTGGTACCTGGACCTTGAGCTGGTCCACCCGGTGGTCCAGGGTGATCTCTTCGAACGCGGCCGCAGCTTCGGCAAAGAGGATCACGTCGAGCGAATCGTACGGCCAGTCGGGGATGGAGACTTCCACCGGAACCATACCTACCTTCTTCACGGTTTCCAGAGCGGCACGGTCAACCTCCGTGGCCTTCTTCGTCCAGGCGGGAAAGTAGCCGACACGCAGTCCTTTCACTGGGGCGTTGGCGTCGTAGTCCAGGTTGCATGGCACGCTGTTTAAGTCGCCTGGATCGGGGCCGGAGATGGCATGCAGCACCAGCATGGCGTCTTCGACGTAGCGCGTCATGGGACCGAGCTTGTCCAGCGACCAGCAGAGTGTCATAGCGCCGGTGCGCGGCACGCGGCCATAAGTCGGACGCAGCCCGGTGATGCCGCAGCGCATGCTGGGGCCTACAATGCTGCCGCCGGTCTCGCTGCCCATGGCGAAGCCAACAAGGCCAGCAGCCGTTGCCGCGCCCGGACCGGCGCTGGATCCGGAGGAGCCTTCCTCAAGCAGCCACGGGTTCACGGTCTGGCCGCCGAACCAAATGTCATTGAGCGCCAGCGCCCCCAGGCTCAGCTTGGCCACCAGGACGGCGCCGGCGTTGTTCAAGCGCTTCACGACCGCCGCATCGGCCTTCGGCACGCGGTCCTTGAACGGCTCCGCGCCGTACGTTGTGGGAATACCCGCGGTGTCCAGCAAGTCTTTGGCGCCCCAGGGAACGCCGTGCAGTGGCCCACGATATTTGCCCGCGGCAATCTCCTGGTCGGCTTTCTTGGCTTGGGCCAGCGCGTGTTCGCGCGTGAGGGTGATGACGCAGCGCAGCTTGGGATTGAAGCGTTCCAGCCGATCCAGATAAATCTCAGTAAGCCGCGTCGAAGTGATTTGGCGCTGCTCAATCCAGCGCGCCAGATGTGCGAGGGGGGCGAAAGCGATGTCCTGGTCATTCTTGGGAAGCGATCCCGGATCGCGCCGGCTCCAGACAAACTGGTCGCGCAGCGGAAGTTTCTTTTCCCCGGGCAAGACAGGATCCCATTGCGAGTAGGGCACGATGGCCGGCTCAATTGCCAGCTTGCGCGGGCCGGTGCGCCTTTCGTACAACGGCGCCATCGCGCTGCGCCAATTGCCGGCCGCCTGAGCGCGATCCTTAGCGGTCAATTCGACCTGGACAAGCCTTTCCGCTTCGGCAAAGGTAGCCGGCCCAACTTCCGGCCCCACCGCCGGCGCTGTGCCGAAAGCAGGCGGCGCGCCGGGAGGCGGTTCCGTGGGCTTTTGCTGCTGTTGCGCTGCCGCCGGAGTCTGTACGCTGCCACGAGACGCTACGGCGGCGCCCAACAGCAGCGATGCCTGGGTCAGGAATTGCCTGCGCGATTTCGACATTGCGGTTCCTCCGCGCGCAGATTATATCTGGGCGGGCATGAAAAGCATGGCGCAGGAGCCTATTTCTTTGCCGGCGTGATGTCAGTGATGGGCAGGTCCCAGTGGGCCTCCAGAATTTCAAACCGCCTTTGTTCCTCTCGCTTGAACGTCTCGTGGTCCGGCCACAGCTGCTTGATGAGACCTTCCTCTTCGGGATTGGGTGTGGTGGCTACGGTCGAGTTTTTAAATTGGATGGTCACGCGATAATCCCACCGCGCGTCCTCGGTCATATGATTCGCCGGGGTTTCAATCTTTACAGAAATCATGCGGCCGCTCTCCAGGTTCTTCTTGAGCAGCGGGTAGTGGTTCTTCAAGAAGAGCAGCAGAAACTCCTGCTGATGGCCCCACTGCACTCTGTAGTAGTACTCCATGGTGTACGGCTGGCCGGCTGCCCCCTGGGGCGGGGCGCCCTGAGCCAGTACCGCCGCCGGCAGAAAGAGCAACAACATCGCAGACAGCAGATTTTTCATGGGTCCTCGCAGTACGACTTGTTCTCTGGATTGTATGGGCTGCGACGCGGTCAAGCAATCTTGTGGCAGATACCGACACGCCAGCCGTCCATAGTCACAGGCTAGTTGCGATCCGGCCCTTCCAACTAGAGCAAGGCCAGAGGCAATTCTTATGGGCAGTCCCCCTGGCATAGGTTGGAACAATGCACCACTACAGATGCAGACCTTGAAGCGCCCACACTTCAATAGCCGCTAGCTGTGGAAATCCTGTTGGAAGAATGAGTTACGAGCGTTAATCTCTCCTTGACAGAAGCCGCAGGGGAGCAGAGAATTCCTCACCATCGTTTGGGCCGAACCTTGGGAACATTAGAGGTTCATCTTGCAGCGGAGTGCTCGGACTGTCATGGCGCCACGTGACCCCGACCCTATGGAGAGGGCAAAACCCGGTTTAGCGAAAGAGGCCAGCCACCAGAGGCAGAGGGTGGAGCGGGCGGAGCGCCGCGAGATACGCCTCCCGTTGCGGTATCGCATGGAAGGCCAGGACGACTGGCAGCCGGGCGAAACCATCAACGTCAGCGAGACGGGACTCCTATTCACTTCCGACGAGATGCTTGAGGTTGATGCTCTGCTGGAAATCACCTTTCAGACCTCGGGAGTGCCTCTGCTGACCTCCAGCACCCGCCCGGTGCTGATCGTGCGCCGCGTACTGAGCGCTTGGCCGGAAACACGTTTAATCTTCGGCGCGCGCTACCGCGCCTAAGTCGCTTTCCATCGCTCTCGCTCGAACTCACATCTAACTATCATCGGGCGAACGGAGGGTGATCGGCCCCGCGGCCCTGTAACCCACCTCGATGACCGTTGGGAATTGGATTGACCGGCCCGGCGCGGCCATCCATAATCAAATTCGTGTGCACGCGATTCAACCGTGATGGCGAAAGAGAAGGAACATGAGTCCACAAAGCGAAGGGGAGCGCAAGTCGTCTCTCGACGAACTGGGGCGCAAAATCGGGAAGAACCTGGGCGAAGCCAAGCGCAACCTGGAAGAGGAAAGCGAGAAGGTGATCGCCTACCTCAACAACGAAGTGGTGCCGGCCGTCCGCCAGGGATCGAGCCGGGCCTTGCGCACGGCCGCGGAAAGACTCAGCCGGCTGGCCGACTACATGGAGCAAAACCGCTCCAAGTAGCGGCTCTGGCTGGAGTGTTGTTGCTGGCGGGATGCGCCGAACACCGCAGACCGGTGGCGGCCAATCCTCCGTCCCCGCCGTCACCCACGACCTCGACTAACGTTCCCGTTGAGAAGCCTTCGCCAGCGCCGGGGAGCGAGCCTGACGTCCCAAAGCGGCTCCCGCCTCCACCCGCTCCTGAAGCGCGCGAGCCGGATGCCGAAATTGCGGTGCCCGAGGGCGCCAAGATCCTCTACAGCGAGGTGGGCTGGGCCAGTTGGTATGGGCCGGGCTTTCAAAACCGGCAGGCCGCCAACGGCGAAACCTTTAACACGGATCGCATGACTGCCGCGCACCGCACTCTGCCGCTGAACTCAATCGCTCGCGTGACCAACGTGAAGACCGGCGAGTCAGTCCTGGTTCGCATCACCGACCGCGGGCCGTTCGTCAACGACCGTATTCTGGACCTCTCCCGCGCTGCAGCGCGGCGTCTGAGCGTCTACCAGCGCGGCACCGCCCTGGTGCGAATTGAAGTGCTGGCCGCCCCCGCGCCCATCGCGAGCGGAGGCCGTTGGTGCGTGCAGATCGGTGCGTTTACTGACGCGCAGGACGCCAGCAACCTCAAAGCCCGCCTGGCCCGCCGCTATCAGACTGCCAAGGTGCTGCAGTTTTCCAGCCCCACCGGCGAGTCGTGGCTGCGCGTCCGCGTGGCGGAAGACGATAAGCGTCGCGCCCAGGAACTCATGAGGGAAACCCAAACCGATGCCGGGATGTATCTGGTGAGGCTGGACTAAGGAGCAGTCAGCAATCAGCACTCAGCCACTGACAACAGTGTTTCAGGGCTGAATGCTGACTGCTGATGGCTGAGTGCTTACTTCAGCACGCTGGAAAAGATGAAATCATGCTGCCAGTCCTGCTTGAAACCCTTCTGGCGAAGGAAGGTCGATAGCTGCGCCCAGTGGCGGATTCCGTGCATGAGTGCGTGGACAAAAATCTTGCGCCGGCTGGCGGTGAGCGTGCCTGCGGTACGCGTGGGGAAGGTCAGTGAGCCGTCCCAGTCGGCGTCATTGGCTGCCACGGCGAAGCTGCGCAGGTCCTCCGCGCTCTTGTGGGCGAGCGTAAAAAGCTCCTCCGCGGTCTTGGAGCTGAGAGACTCGAATTCAGTGACAGGCAGATTCAGCAAGCGTTCGGCGTAGCGCATCTGCACCGCGGCAATGTGCAGCACCACTTCGCGGACGTTCTTGGCGCCGGCGATATCGGTGGGCACGTCCAGCGCCGCCGGGTTTCGCTTGAACCAGTCGCGCCAGTGGTTGGTTTCTTCGCTCGTGTAATCCAGGAGTTCCCCGAAGCTCAGTCCGCGCATGACTACTCCTTGCTGACAACAGTATCTTAGCGCAGCAAACCGCAATGAGCGGATGACAGCGAGCAGCTAGCAGTTAGCAAAGAGCAATGAGCACAGCTAAAGCCAGCCCTTCAAGTTGCTGCCGGACCCTGCTTTAGCTGTGCTAACTGCTAATTGCTAACGGCTAAAATTGGTGCCCTGGCGTGCGCTCGGCGCCGCGTACTTTGCTAACATGGCGATCATGTCTGAGTGTTTGTTTTGCAAAATCGTCGCCGGCAAAATCCCTTCGAAGAAAGTCTATGAAGACGAGCGCACGTACGCATTCGAGGACATCAATCCGCAGGCGCCGACGCACGTCCTCATCGTCCCGAAAAAGCACATTGTGGACATCAAGGAAGCCGGCCCGGCTGATGCCGAGATCATCGGTTATTGCAATTTGGTTGCTGCCAAGATCGCGCGCGAGCGCGGCATCGAGAAGGGTTATCGTACCGTCTACAACGTCGGGCCGGACTCAGGCCAGTCCGTTTTCCATCTGCATCTGCATTTGCTCGGGGGCAGGAAGATGACGTGGCCGCCGGGGTAGCAGTCAGCCTTCAGCACTCAGCATTCAGCCCGCGGACATCCTTCACGACATAACGGCATTCTTGCGGCCCGAGGCAGCTTAGGGGCTGAGTGCTGACCGCTGAGTGCTGAAGGCTCCGCGTTACGCCTTATTGAAGTTGTCTTCCGGCTCGTCTTCGGCGCCATGGCGGCGCAGGATGCTGGGCAAGTTCTGCGAAAAAGCTGAGCGCGGCATGACCACGTCGCAGCCCGCCTCCTGGGCCTTCATTTTCAGGTCGCCTTGCACGTGGGAGACAAAACCCACAATGGAAGTGGATTTTTTGAACCTGGATCGCAGCTTGGGGATCACGGTCAGCGGCTTGATGCTGTTGCTGTTCAGGTCCACGATAATCAGTGACGGCTTATCTTCGCCTTCCGAACCCTCTTTTTCGTCGAATTCCTTTTCACTTTTGACGAACTCCACTTTCACGTTCAGCTTGCGAGACACTTCCTGGATCTTGGCCAGGAAGAAGAGATCGTCAATCAGGCAGAAAATTCGCGTGGGCGCGTCTTCGCGTTGCTTCAAGGGTTCCAGGTTGTCACTGCCCTGCAGGCCGTTGTGGAAACGGCTGCCTTGTCCACCGCCGTTCTGGTTGCGGTAGCTGTGGTCCATCGGGCCGACAAAGGCCGCGTTGCGGCGTTGTCCGCGATTGTTGCGGTTCTGCCGGTTGCGGCGGTTTTGTCCGCCACCACCCTGATGTCCCTGGCCTTGTCCGCCGTGGGCCTGATGCCCGTAATTGCGTTTACGACGCCGCTGCTTCCGGTTGCCCGGGGCCTGCGGCTGGTTGGATGCTTCATTCATTCGAGATTACCTGTGAGTTTCTGGTCTTCAGGCCGGTTGCTGCGACCCGCAGATATTTCGTGAGAACCGTGTTTCACCAAGGGTTTAGGGTCGGTCCCCGGCCAAATTTTCTTCGTGAAATCTTCTTTATTTTTGTCAGCGCTACAGTCTGCGCGGGCCAGCCACCCGGGAGCGGGCGGCAATTTGAAGACTCCGCGATGTTACCACGAACCAGCGTTCCCGCAATCGAAAATCTGTCGCATTCCCGCTGCCAAGTCCAGGTTGCACTTAGAAAACCTAATAAAAACCGGAACCTTGAAAAAATCGGAGAATGGTGGGCGCTATAGGATTCGAACCTATGACTTCCACCGTGTGAAGATGGCACTCTACCGCTGAGTTAAGCGCCCACTGTGCTGGTTTTCGCCTACAGTGGGTAATTCTTATTCTAGCAGAAGCTTGCCCGGGGCGTCCCGCGATGCGCCGGTTCATCGCTCCGCGATGAACGTCTGCCGAACGTCCCGGCAGGCCGGGATCGCTAGACGCTGAAACAGGGTAGCCGGTCATTTTCATTGGAAAATGACCCCGTCTGCTCATTCGCTCCGCTCACCCAGGCCTAAAGGCCTGGGCTGGCGCCCGCGCTTCGCAAGCGAATCCCTAGACGCTGATACAGGGTAGTGGGTCCTTTCCAATGACCCACTACCCGAGAATCGCGGGCATGGAATACACTCTTGGACGGGGGTCCAAGCCGTCCCGTCTGAACCCAGCAACTTTTTGGCTGAAAAGGGGTTAGAGGGGGTGTGAGCAGCGTGGCCTTAAAAGCGGGGATTTTTCTACCCACAGCTACCGGCAGGACGCAGGGTATTGCGGAAATGGCAGCAGGCCAGATGCTTTATGAATCGCTGAGCGACGCAGAGGTGATGCTCCGCGTCGGCAGTGATGACCATGCGGCGTACGAATATCTGGTGCACAAGTTTCACCGCCCCATGATCGCATTCATGTACCGCATGTGCCGCAGTCAGGCGCTGGCGGAAGAACTGGCACAGGAAGTTTTCTTACGCGTCTATCGCTCACGCAAGAGTTATGCCGCGGAAGCCAAGTTCACGACTTGGCTGTATCGCATTGCCACGAATTTGGCCGTCAACAACGCGCGCGACAACAAAGTGGAGCGCAGCGGGCGGGTGGTCAGCTTGGACGAGCCGGACGAGGAAACCGGCACCACCCCCGACGTGGCCGATCCTGCGCTGAACGTGGAGCAGCAGATCCTGCGCCGGGAACGACTCGCGGCCATCAAGAAACAGGTCATGACGCTGCCGGAGAAGCAACGGGCAGCGGTCCTGATGCACAAATATCAAGGAATGGATTATCGCGAAATTGCGGAAGTTTTGAAGTTGAGCGAGTCCGCCACCAAGTCTCTGCTGTTCCGCGCCTACGAAGCGCTGCGCGAACGGCTGAAGGAATTTGTATGAACTGCAAGGATGTACGGGAGAATCTGATTGAATTGCTGGCCGAAGCATCGCCTGTGGCCGGCCATCGCGCTGACCCGGCGGTCGCCGAGCACGTACGGCAGTGCCCGGCCTGCGCCCAGGAACTGGAGTCGCTGCGCAAGACCATGGCGCTGCTGGATGAGTGGAAGGTCCCCGAGCCTTCCCCTTACTTTCTAACGCGGCTGGGTGCGCATGTGAGGGAAGAGCAAGGCAAGGCCCCGGAGCGTTCCGGCATTTTTGGCTGGCTGCGCCGTCCGGCAATGGCGCTATCATTGGCTACAGTGCTAGTCGCTGGCGGATTGGTATACCGCCTTACGGTCGGGACACCTCCGATCGTTGATCAGGGTCCGGGGACTCCGGTAGCTGACTTGCAAGCGTTGGATAAGAACCATGACGTTCTGGTCAACACCGATCTGATCGATGAGCTCAGCGGCGGTCCCTCGGACGATGTAGCGGAAGAGTGATGAGTGAAGGTGCGGGGAGAGCAAGACTGGTGAACTGGGCCCAAAAAAGCGCAATCCTTTGTCTCGGCCTGCTGCTTGGTCTTTCCGTCGACGCGCAGCGCAAGGCAGGCGCGGTCCCGGCACGTCCCAACCTCCAGAGCGGCGCGCCTAACACTAGTCGCGGCGGCCAGCATCCTGGCCGGAAAATGGGCGACTGGCTACGCGAACACCGGGACCTTCCTCTCGATCAACAGGAAAAGCTGCTGCAAGACGACCCCGCTTTCAAACGGCTCCCCCCGGAACGACAGGCAAAAATGCTGGAGAACCTGCGCCGCTTCAACAGCCTGCCGCCGCAACAGCAACAGCGCGTCCTCGACCGTATGGATTTCATGGCGAACCTGACGTCGGAGCAGCGAGAGCAAATCCGTCAATCGCAGCAGGCGCTGGAAAGCTTGCCGCCGGACCGGCGGGTCATGATCCACAAAGCGCTGCGCCATCTACGGCAAATGGACCCGCAACAGCGCCAGGAAGTCCTGAATTCAGAGCGCTTCAAGAGCATGTTCTCGGAACAGGAGCGCGGGATTCTCGGCCAGCTCTCCGCCATCAACCCGCCGGAAGGCGAAGGCAATCCCAACCCGCAGCAAGGCGGTCAGCCTCCCAAGTAGCTGGAAGGCGATCCTACTTGTCCGCTTTGCCTTCTCTTCTTCGTTTGGCCCAGCCTTCTTTGATCTCCTGCCGGGCCCGTCCGAAGGCTAATGAGTCTGCGGGGACATCGTCAGTGATGCAGGATCCCGCGGCGACATAGGCGCCCCTGCCGATGCGCACCGGCGCAACCAACGTGGCGTCGCTGCCGACGAAGGCCCCTTCTTCTATCACAGTCACATGCTTCTTTTCACCGTCGTAGTTGCAGGTGATGGTGCCGGCGCCGACATTGGTGCCCGCGCCGATCTCAGCGTCGCCGAGATAGCTAAGATGGTTGGCCTTGGCGCCACGACCAAGACGGGCTTTCTTGGTTTCGACAAAATTACCCACGTGCGCGCCCTCGCCGATCTCGCTCCCTGGACGCAGGTGTGCATACGGCCCCAGCAGCGCGCCCTGCGCGATGTGGCTTTGGTCAATGACGCAACCGGGACGAACCAGGACGTCGTCGGCGATCTGCGAATCGCTGATCACGCTGAACGACCGAACACGGCAGCCGGTGCCGATCTTGGTCCTGCCAAGAATCTGTACGAAAGGCTCGATGATGGTGTCGGCGGCGATCTCAACTTCAGAATCGATCACGCAAGTCTCCGGCCGGTAGATAGTCACGCCTGCGGCCATCAGATGGCCGCATTTATGTGCGCGCAGTTGCGCGTCGAGCGCGACCAACTCCGCCACAGTGTTTGCGCCTAAGACCTCACCCGGATCTTCAGCCTTCAGAGCCAGCACTTTGTTTTTGGCCTTTGCGTTCAGCAGCGCAGCCATGTCGGTAAGGTAGAACTCGCCCTGCGAGTTGTTCGTGGTCAGGCGGTCGATGTTGGCGAACAGCGGGCCGGTAGCGAAGGCGTAAATGCCGGAATTGATCTCGCGCGCTTTCAGCTGCGCTCGCGTCAGAGCCTTTTGTTCGACGATGGCCTCGATCTTGTCACCGCTTGAGCGAATCACCCGGCCGTAGCCGGATGGGTCGCGCGGCGCGGCGGTGAGCACCGTCATGACCGCCCTCTTCGTAAGATGAAAATCGCGCACGCGCTCGATGGTTTCCGGACGTATCAGAGGCACGTCGCCGGAGAGTACGAGAATGTCAGAGTATCGCTGGACCTGCAGCCGAGCGGACATGATGGCGTGTCCTGTTCCTCGCTGTTGGGCTTGCAAGACGAACTGCACGCCCGTGGCTTCCACGGCGCGGCGCACCTCCTCCGCCTGGTGACCGATGACAACATAGATGTCGCGTGCCGGCACGACTTGTTGCGCGGCCTGGATGACGTGGGCCAACAACGGGCGTCCGCCGATTTCATGCAGGACCTTGGCGCGATTGGATTTGAGCCGCGTACCTTTGCCGGCGGCCATGATCACCACAGCAAAGCTTCCTGGGGATGCCGGTTTCGTCATGAAGAGATCATCTTAACGCCTGTGTCACCTGCCGGGCGCGATGAATTTGGCCCAGCGCAAGCAGCTCGCGGCACAGACGGTCCGTGGCGTGGCGGGCGAAGTGGTTTTCCTCGACAAAGTTTCGTGCAATGCATTTGACGCCAAGCTCTTCGATGGCCGCAGTGTCACACTCCACCGGTTCGGCGCGTTCTTCGGCGTAGCGTTCCGTCATCGCCAGCGAAACCCGGCCGGAATTCACCAGGGCGTAATCGAAAACCTTGCGATTGGCATGGTCATAGATTGCTCGAATGTGGTCAGAAGCTTTCATGTGCAGGCTTTCGTTGGCTTCCGTCATCAGGTTGCAGATGAAAACCTTCACCGCCGGCGAGCCGGCAATGGCTTCCGGGATGCCGCGCACCAGCAAATTCGGCACCAGGCTTGTGAACAGCGAACCCGGGCCGATCGTGATAACGTCGGCGTCTGCAATCGCCCGCAGTGTCTGCGGGAGAGGCTCCGGGTGCTCGGGAACAATGACCAGCTCGGTGATGCGCTTCTCGCTCGCAGTGATTTTAGTTTCACCCGAGACGCGCGAACCGTCTTCCATGATCGCTTCCAGTTGCACGTTGGCGGTGGTAGCCGGCAGAATGTGGCCGCGTGTGGCCAGAATTTCCGCTGCTTTCTTTACTGCCACGGCAAAATCGCCGGTCGTGGCGGTGAGCGCGGCCAGGAATAAATTGCCGAAGCTGTGGCCCTCGAGCTCGCCAGAGCTGGTGAAGCGGTGCTGAAAGAGCTTGGAAATCAGGTTCTCGTCTTCCGACACGGCAACCAGACAATTGCGTATATCGCCGGGCGGGAGCATGTTGAGCTCGCGGCGCAAGCGTCCACTGGAACCACCGTCGTCGCTCACCGTCACCACCGCGGTTAGATCAGAAACGTGCGGACCGGAAGGCGTGGGCGCGCCAGGCGTCACGGTGTGGCGCTTGAGTCCCTTGAGGATGGTGGAAAGACCAGTACCTCCCCCGATAGCCACAAAGCGAAGCCCCTGGTCGGCGCCGCGGCGGTTCATCGCGGGATTGAGCGACATCGCGGTAACCCTTAACGCCTTTTTGGTTCTGGCGCCGTGTCCGTTGGTTCGGGATACAGCAGTTCCGTGAATCGGGGATCGTCGGCCATGTTCTGGAAGTCGGAATCATTACGCGCCTGAAAGCGATTCTGCGGATTCAGACGGATGGCTTCGCTCAGATGCTTCAGAGAACTTTCCACCTGTCCGGTCAGACAATCCACCACGGCCAGACCGTAATAGGCGAAATCGGCTTTGGCGTCCTGCTTCAGGATCTTCTCCATGTGGCCGCGCGCCTGGTCAAACTGTCCGGCGTTCATGAGCGAAACCGCGTAGTCAAAGTGCTCTTCTGAAGTCTTGAAGCTGGCTGAAGAAGAGCTCAATTGCTGATTGCAGGTGTTCAGGTGGACGCGCGCGCGGTCAGCAAGCTCCCGCGGCCCGCTGGCGACAATCTTTTCCAGCAGTGCCTTGGCTTTGTCAAACTTGTGTTCTTGGATCGCTTTGAGGCCGGCCTCGTAATTTTGCACAGCCTGTGCAAAAGCGGGGTCCTCCTTGAACGTAGGCTTTTGCTGCGGGGGTGGTAATTTCTTCGCAGACATCGTCTTCCGGTTCCTAATCGCTTTTGTTTTCTTTGTTTTAGCAGCCGAACGTTTAACGCTTGCTGCCGCTTTTTTCTTCATTCTATTGTGTCCTTGCGGCCCACACCGGAATAGCGACAGATCATGGCTGTGGAAATCGAAAAGGTCAACTATCCCGCGACGAGCAAGGCAGCGTAGGGATGCAGCCCTTTATACGCACAAAGTCAACATGCGTCAACTGCACCAAAGTAAGTGCAATCTACTGCACCGGCTGGGGATTCTGCAAGTCTATGCGCGTGTATTCCTGACGCATGATGCCGTCACGAATCCTTTTGGCGGTCCAACCCTTCCTCGACATCTGGTAAGAGTACAGAGCTTCCGCCATGCAAGTGCCGCAGTTGGCGCCGTGAGTGCTTTCAAAACAGCTGCGCAGGCTGGTATGTCCGGCGTGACGGTCACAGTGGCAGTAGCAAGGCTGCTGATACAAGATCGAGGAGACGCGGGCAGCGGCCTTGTAGGACTGCTTCTGAGCAGGCTGGGTATAGCCGGCGGCCGCGAGCTGCTGCTGCGTCATCAGCGGCGGCAGTACTGCGCCTTTCGCGGGCCGCAACGCGTGGTAAGCGGGGATCGAGTTGTCCATGCCCTCCTTGAACTGGCCGTGGACCATGAGCGCCGCGAAAAGGACGGCTAAAACACTTGCAGAGTATTTCATAGGTGCTATTTTACTCTAGGGCCAGCCAGCGACAAATCAAGACAGCCCAGCCCAAGCTGGGTATAATCAAAGAACCTGGGGAGCAGGAAGGTGGAAACACCCGAAGAAAAGAACAAAATCCAGGAACAGAGTTCTCCGCCGAGGGTCGAACGCTCCTCTGCAGCCCCGGCGCCGCCCCCGCTGCGGGCATTGCGCTCCTGGGTGCGAGACCTGTTTATCTCCATCGCAGTTTCCTCCTTCATCATTCTCTTCGTTTACCAACCGGTTAAAGTGGAGGGCGGCAGCATGGAGCCCGGTCTGGAAGATCAGGAGCGGATCTTCATCAACAAACTGGTGTACCGCTGGGAAAATGTCGAACGCGGCGACATTGTGGTCTTCCGCTATCCGCGCGACCCGCGTAAGAGCTTTATCAAACGCGTGATCGCTCTGCCCGGCGACACGGTGCGCATCTCTTTTGGCCACGTCTATGTGAACGGCAAGCCCGTGGACGAACCTTATGTCCCAGAGGAATTTCTCGATACGAAGTCGTACCCGGAAACCGTAGTCCCCGAGAACACCTACTTTGTTCTGGGCGACCATCGCTCCATGTCCAATGACAGCCGCGACTTCGGCCCGGTTCCGCGCAGTCACATCTATGGCAGAGCCGTCTTCGGATACTGGCCCGTGGAAAAGTTGGGTCTGCTGCACTGAGAGCACTCAGCAATCAGCAATTAGTCCATCCTGAGCAAATCCCAACCAAAAACTGCGCCCAAGGACGATAGGCGTGAATCTGTATCTGTGGAGGAAGAACTCATGCTGAAGAATTTAAAAGTTGCCTTGATTCGCAAGTTCGCGCGCAAGCGTCTGGGCAAGGACATTGCCCCACTGAACACGCTGGCCACGTATCCTGACGTCCTCATCCCCTACGCTAAGTTCAGCATGGCTCTGGAAAAGACCAATCTGGTTTCCGCCAAACTGAAACAGCTGGGGCAGATCCGCGCCGCCAAGCTGGTGGAGTGTCCGTTTTGAATTGACATCAACTCTGCCGGCGGCAGACTCGTGGGCATCAGCGATGACCAGATCCGCAACCTGAATTTTTACCAGGAAGGCAACTTGTTTGACGCTGACGAGAAACTGGTGTTGGAGATGGCTGACGCCATCACGGCCACTCCGGCGCGCGTCGCGCCCGAGCTGCGCCAGAGGCTGCAAGCGCGATTTTCCACGCCACAATTGGTGGAGCTGAGTGCCGCCATCGCCTGGGAAAACTATCGTGCCCGATCCAACCGCGTATTCGGTTTCGGCAGCGAAGGCTTCTACAAGGAAGAAAAGGATCCGGAGCGGAAAGGAAGTTCTGCAGCGGATTAGAACGCCGGCTACGAGATGCCAGACCCTTAGTTCATCGAGAGGATTAAGCAAAAGAGCGCCGCGTTCCGCGGCGCTCTTTTTTCAGGTAATTTACGTCTCTCCATCAAGGAGCGTTGCAGGGCACGTGTCGATTGTCGTGGCCCGCGGCACATCGTTTTGCGTCGAAGGCATCGAACGGCCTCAAAAAGGCCGTTGGTTCGAAGTCGAAGAACGAAGGCGGGGCCACGTTGAGTGGACCCAGCACCGCGGCTTCCGTGTTGAGGACGTCGGCATCAAGTTCCGGCCAGTGCCCGGTGTTGAGGCGCGCCAGCAGGTTCTCAAGCGCCGTTATCGTCTCCGCCGGCGTGAATGTACAGTGCCCGGCGCGATGCACAAAGGTCTGACGCAGGAACTTTTCATTCCCTGCCCGATCCACGGTGTGCCGGTAGGCGCGCTCGTTCTGGTTCACGACCAAGCCGTCTCCCTTGGTGTGCATGGTCAGCACCGGAATGTGAATATCGCCGTTGAAGATAATGTTGTGTTCCAGATACTGGACCGAGGCCGGATTGGCGGAAACCCGGGCCGCGGCGTTGAGCGTCTCCAGATCGTCATCCAGGCTCAGCCCCGCGGCTTGGTAGAGCGCGATCACTTCTTCGAGGTTGGCGGAATGTTCGACCTGCACGCGGTAATCGACGCCGGTGTTCCAGGAAGGATTACCTCCGGCGCGGAACTCGAGCTCGGCGCGCAAAGCAAAGGCGAAGGGAAAGTCCACCTGCGACGCCCATTTGAATTGGTTGGCGGACTGGGAGGCCAAATCGTTTTCCGCCGGCTCTGCGGATGCGGGGTCGAACCAGCCGGGAGTGTTGCCTAGGGCGGAGACCAGGGCCAGTCGTGCCCTGCCTTGAGGCGTAGCCTGGGCCGCGAACAAGATCGACTCAGCCAGATTGAGATTGGCAATTGGGCTGGTGATGTGGGTTACCTGCAGCGGGCTGCCGAAGGCAAGAAGGGTTTTGAAAGCGAAAGCCGCATCCAGCGCCTGGTTCCAGGTGGCCACGCCTCCGGAGAGCACGCCGCACATGGGCAGCGCAGCATCGAAGCGATCCGGGAATCTTTGAATGAGCCCGGCAGTAATGATGCCCCCCAGGGAGTGTCCCCAGGCAATGGTGCGCTTAGGGGGTCCAAAACTCGCTTTGAAAACGTCAAGGACCGCGATCTGATCCGGCAGCGCTTCCTGGATGGCCCAGCCGGTGTGGGCGTAAGAGGAACCAGCCAGGGCGAAGCCGTTGGCCAGCAAGAAGGCGCGAGTACCGGGATCGCCGACGTCGCGCGCCGGATTCGGCGAACCGGGAGTCACGTAGCCGTGGCTGTACAGCAACAGGGTTCCATTCCACGGCGAAGGGACTTCAATCAGATAAGTGGCGCCATCGGGGAGAGTGCCGGTTTGAGTGGTCAGTGCGGCTTGCGCCTGCGGCGAGGCAGCCAGCGATAGAAACAGGATTACCGCCAAAGCAAATATGAATCTGGTGTGTCGTAAGCCTTGCTGCAGCATGGGGGAGTCTCCTTTCAGAGTTCACAACCGGCTTGGTTGGGACCGGAGAAGCTTTGAATGAAATTGTTGAATGACGGGTCATTCAGTCGTGCGATTGAGCCCTGACCCGGCTTACGCCTCCGGTCAAACTGGGATTTGTTCAGACGCCGCCAGGCCCGGCGGCCCGGAAAAACGGCGAGGAATTATCCTCCAGCCAGAGCTGGTTGTCAAAGCTCTTTAAAGGGTGGGTAGGGCGTACAAGATATTGGATTAGCCGCCCTTCAATCGTCATTTGGCGAGCGACTCGAAATCACGGCGAGACAGCGGCGGTTTTGCCCCGTCTGCGCTGGGAGAAGAAATAAACCGCGAAGCCTGCCGCCGACACTACAGCAACGTCCCGCACTTCGCGCCATCCGGAATGGGCAATCAGCCAAATGCACAAGGCCACACCGATGACGGAAAGAGTAAAGCCGGCTGGAATGCGAACCAGCGCCGGAGGTGATCCAGGTCGCCGCCGCAACACCGGCAATGCAGCGGTGGCAGCAATGAAAGTAATCAGTTTGGAGATGGCCGTGAGCGTCAATACATAACGAAACGTCCCTGTACATGCCAGGGCAAGGCCCAGCGCGACCACAACCAGGATCGCCGTTGACGGAGTATGAAACCGGGGATGGACGTACCCGAAGATGCGTGGGAGGCCGCCGTGCTCAGCCATTGCGAACAGCAAACGCGACCCGCCCAGCACCGTGGCGTTGAGCGTCCCCAGAGCGGAGATCATCACCCCCGCAGTGATGATTGATGCTCCAGCCGTCCCGATGAAGAGGCGGCTGGCATCGGCGAGAGGCTTCTGGGAGGAAGCCAGGCCGGGCAGAGTCCCGATGCAAACGACCTGGATCAGGATGTAGACAGTAACGACAACTCCCATCGCCGTGAGGATGGCGAACGGCATATTGCGACGCGGGTCGAGAGTCTCCCCCGTGGCGATGGATCCTAGTTCCAATCCGGTGAAGGCATAGAACAATTGCGCGACCGACATGGAGAACGCCCCAGGAGACGGCCGGACTTCAAAGGAAAATCTGTGGGGGTCAAGGAAAAACAAACCCGCGACAATGAAGAGAAAAATCGGCGCAAGCTTTCCGATAGTTATTACATCGCTGGTCACCGCCGTTTGCCGCACACCTATCAGGTTGATGGCGGTCAGGACCGCGAATACACAGATAATAACGGCGGTGCGCCACAATCGTTGGTCGGCAGCGGGCCAGAAGAAGCTGAGATAGTTGACCATCACATTGCTGATGAATGCCAGCGAGCTCAACCGGGCCAGCACAGCGATCCACCCGACTTGGAAGCCGATCAGCTGCCCGAAAGCCTCAGTGGCGTAGAGGTAGGGTCCTCCCGTTTCCGTGAAGCGGCTTGAGACTTCCGCATAACAAGCGGCGAGAAGTCCCACCAGGAGGGCGCAGGCACCGAAAGCCACCAGACTGTAAGCGCCGGTCAGGGAATAAATTTGCGACGGCAAGCCAAAGATGCCCGCGCCGATGATGCAGTTGATCATGAGCGCGACCAGATCCCAGCGGCGGACGCCGCGGATCAGCGCTGTCGGTCCCACAGATTGCACCGGTGAAGCCATGAAAAGAATCTTCGGCCGTGATTTTATCCGAGAGCGTCCTCTGGCTCCGTGGTAAAATTCTTAAAATCCACCCCCGGGAGCAGCAATGCAAGCTATCCTTGCGCTGGAAGATGGAAGGATCTTCAGCGGCAGAGGCTACGGCGCGAAAGGCGAATGTTACGGGGAAGTTGTTTTTAATACCTCGCTCACTGGCTACCAGGAAATCTTCACCGATCCATCCTACGCAGGCCAGATTGTCGTCCTGACCAATCCTGAGATCGGCAACTACGGCACAAATCCAGAAGACAACGAAGCCACGCGTCCCTATATCGAAGGGCTGGTGGTACGCCAGTTTTCTCCCATCAGCTCCAACTGGCGCTCGCAGCAGGTGACCGACGAGTACCTGGAGAAATTCAAGATTCCCGTAATCGCCGATATTGACAGCCGTGCCCTGGTGCGCCATCTGCGTACGCACGGCGTGATGCGCGGCGTGATCTCTTCGATTGAAACCGATCCGGGCAAGCTGGTGGCCAAAGCGCGGTCGATCGCGAAAATGGACGGCACAGATCTGGCCAAAGTTGTGACCACCAAACAGCGCTATCAGTGGGCGACGGGAACCACCTTGCTCGGGCCGGAGCCGGCGCAAATCGAAGGCGCGAAAGAACGCCCGGCGAGCAAACATGTGGTGGCCTACGATTACGGCATCAAGCAGAACATCCTGCGCATGCTGGTGGACCGCGGCTGCCGCGTGACCGTGGTTCCAGCCATGACCTCAGCTGAAGACGTGATGGCGCTCGCGCCGGACGGAGTCTTTCTCTCCAACGGCCCCGGCGATCCCGAGCCTTGCAACTACGCCTACGAGAACATCCGCAAGCTCATGGGCAAGACGCCGATCTTTGGAATCTGTCTTGGCCACCAGCTGATCGGTTTGGCACTGGGCGGCAAGACTTACAAACTCAAGTTCGGCCACCATGGCGGCAACCATCCGGTGAAACAGCTGGAGACGGGCAAGATCGAGATCACTGCCCACAACCACAATTTCGCCGTCGATCCCGATTCGCTCAAGGAATCGGAAGTCATCAAAACCCATATCGATTTGAACGACAGCACGTTGGAGGGCTTGCGCCACCGTACGCTGCCGCTGTTCAGCGTGCAATATCACCCGGAAGCTTCGCCCGGGCCGCACGACTCGCATTATCTGTTCGGGAATTTCATCAAGATGATGGAAGAGTGGAAGAAGTGACTTTGATTCGAAGCGGCAACGCTTTTCGCTCCTGGGTGTTGATTTGAAGGGGCACGGCTTTAGCCGTGCCGTTGAAGGTAACTAAAAGTCTTGACTTTAGCCTATGAGGGAAAATGAAACCTGCTCGAGAACACGCGACCAACAACCGGCAGACCTACTTCGTCACTTCGGAGACTGCCGGGCGCCATATGTTCTTCAGCAACGAGAGATGGGCCAAGCTGTTCCTGGAGGTTCTCCTTCACTACCGGCCCAATGGCTATCTCCTGCACGAATTCGTGATTATGCCCGAACACTTTCACGCAACGATCACCCCCAAAGCCAGCCTTGAAAAGGCCGTGCAGTTCATCAAAGGTGGGTTTTCCTTCCGAGCAAGAAGGGAACTCGGATACAAAGGGGAGATCTGGCAGAGAGGGTTTTCCGACCACAGAATTCGAGATTCGAGAGATTGTAAGATCCACAAGGACTACATTCACCAGAATCCGGTGAAAAGACGGCTGGTATTTGAGGCGAGAGACTATCCCTATTCATCCGCATCAGGAAGCTTTGAATTGGATCCAGTACCTCAGTGGCTAAAGCCATTTTTCTTAGGAGCGACTGACGGCACGGCTAAAGCCGTGCCCTTTCAAACCAGCGACGCTGACAGCACAGCTAAAACCGTGCACCCTCAAAGCACTGATCTTGGTAGCGCCGTTGACACCAAGCCCTTACGGACCTGGAGAAAGACCTCCTAGATGCCGCGTCGCAATGACATCTCGAAGATCCTGATCATCGGCTCCGGACCGATCGTCATCGGCCAGTCGGCGGAGTTTGACTATTCCGGCACGCAGGCGTGCAAGGCTCTGAAGGCCGAAGGCTACGAGGTGGTCCTGGCCAACTCCAACCCGGCCACCATCATGACCGATCCAGAGATGGCCGACCGCACGTACATCGAGCCGCTGACCAAGACGTATCTGGAGGAGATCATCCGACAGGAAGTGGAATTGCTGAACCGCGATGGCCAACGCGGCGGCAAGTTCGCGATTCTGCCCACGGTCGGCGGGCAGACAGCGCTCAACCTGGCCGTGGAACTGGCTGATTCCGGCGTGCTCGAAAAACACGGCGTGGAGTTGATCGGCGCGCAGCTTCGCGCTATCAAAAAAGCGGAAGACCGCCTGCTCTTCAAAGATGCCATGACCCGGATCGGGCTCGACGTGCCGCGCTCGGCGCTGGTCAACAATCTGAAAGACGGCCTGGACTTCTCCGGGAAGATCGGGTTCCCGGTCATCATTCGCCCTTCGTTCACACTGGGCGGGAGCGGCGGCGGCATCGCTTACAACCGCGAAGAGCTTCTCGAAATCCTGGCCCGCGGTTTGGACCTTTCCCCGGTACACGAAGTCCTGATCGAAGAATCAGTGTTGGGCTGGAAGGAATACGAGCTGGAGGTGATGCGTGATCTGGCCGACAACGTCATTATCATCTGCTCGATTGAGAATTTCGATCCCATGGGCGTGCACACCGGCGACTCGATCACCGTAGCGCCGGCGCAGACACTCACCGACCGCGAGTACCAGCAGATGCGCAACGCCGCCATCAAAGTGATTCGCGAGATCGGGGTGGAGACCGGCGGATCGAACATACAATTCGCGGTGAATCCTTCCAGCGGCCGCATGGTCGTGATTGAAATGAACCCGCGTGTTTCGCGCTCGTCGGCGCTGGCCTCGAAGGCCACCGGTTTCCCCATCGCCAAGATTGCCGCCAAGCTGGCCGTAGGCTACACGCTCGACGAGATTCCCAACGACATCACTCTGAAGACCCCGGCCTGCTTCGAGCCGACCATTGATTACGTAGTGGTCAAAATTCCCAAATGGCAATTTGAAAAATTCCCGGGAACGGACGAATCGCTGGGTCCGCAGATGAAGTCCGTGGGCGAAGCCATGGCCATCGGTCGGACGTTTAAAGAAGCGCTGATGAAAGGCGTGCGGTCGCTCGAGACTGGCAAGAAAGTCGGCACGGAGAAAATCGAGCCACGCATCCTCACCCAACGCCTGGTCACGCCCCATCCCGAGCGCCTGATGTATCTGCGCTATGCGCTGCACCAGGGTATG
>DATFXI010000309.1:0-15774 GCA_035316085.1 Candidatus Angelobacter sp. | reverse complement strand
TGCAAGCCTACTCCGTTACCCCGCCTGCGTATCTGTGGAACTTGCCCAACTTCTTTGTGGCTTTTGGAATGATCCTGACGCTGTTTGAAAACCAAGCCGAATTGGCGACAAACGCGGCTTCGCAATATCAGGCGTTGTTTGAAGGAAACCTGGCCGGGGTCTACCTTTCCACGGTGGAGGGCGCTTTGCTGAACTGCAACAGCGCATTCCTGCACATATTCGGCTTCGAATCTAAGGAAGAAGCTCTGGCTACTCCTCTGTTGACCCTGTACATCGAGCCTTCGGAACGAGACGCCTTTCTCGCAGCAATGAGCGCTTCCGGCGAGGTGTCGAATTACGAATGCAGGCAACGCCGCAAAGACGGGACGCTGCTTTGGACGCTCAAAGCTGCCGCCAATATCACCGGCGAGAACGGGCAGCGCTTGATTCGCGGCACCGTGATTGACATCACCGAGCGTAAGCAGGCGGAGATCGCCTTAAAGCAATCCGAGGAACGGTTTGCCACGATTTTCCGCGAGAACCCCATCTCCTGCGGGATCATTTCCCTGGACGGGGTTTTCCTGAACGTGAATGAGACGATGCTGCGCATGCTAGCGCGGCCGGCGGAAGAAGTGATTGGTAAAAGCGCCGTGGAATTAGGGCTGTGGAAGTCACACCAGCAGCGTGAACGCTTTTACCAGAAGCTGCGGGCGGAAGGCCACATCCACAATCTGCCGGTTGAATTCAATGATGCCAACGGACGCCGCCATGAAGGTCTTTATTTCGGTACGCTGGTCCGCGTCGGCGACAAGCAATGCATCTTCGGCATGATGTTGGACCGTACTGAGGAGCGGGAGCTCGAAGCCAAATTTCTGCAGTCGCAGAAGATGGAAGCCCTGGGCCGTCTGGCCGGAGGCGTGGCCCACGACTTCAATAATTTGCTGGGCGTGATCGGCGGGTATGCAGAATTGCTCGAAGCCAGGCTGGGACACAGCGAGAGCCTGCGCCATTACTGCTCGAAGATCGTTGACACTACGCAGCGCGCCAGCCGTTTGACCCGGCAGCTTCTCACGTTCAGCCGCAAAGAAGTCACCCGGCCTACGCCGTTGCGGCCCGACCAAACGTTGCAGGAAATGTCCGGACTCCTGCCCCGGCTGATCGGAGAAGACGTAGAGCTGGTGATGGACCTGCGCGCCGAGGGCACCGTGCTCATGGACAAGACTCATTTCGAGCAGATCGTTTTCAACATCGCAATCAACGCGCGCGATGCCATGCCCAACGGCGGCCAGCTCACCATCGTGACAGAAGATATCTTCCGTCCCACGCTACTTGCCTCGGGGAATATTTCGATTAGCCAGTTTGTTGCTCTGCGAATTTCTGATACCGGCGTGGGCATGGATGAATCGACCCGCCAGCGTGTTTTCGAACCCTTCTTCACCACCAAGGGAGTGGGCCAGGGGACCGGATTGGGTCTGGCCACGGTTTACGGAATCATCCAGCAGTGCGGTGGGGAAGTCAGCATTGACTCCCAACCGGGCAAAGGCGCGCAGGTCAACATCTTCCTGCCTGCGGTCGGCGGGCGGGAGGCTGCGGAGCGCGACGGGGCCGGACAGGAAATCAAGAAGGGTGCAGGCAACATTTTGCTGGTGGAAGACGAAGCGGAACTGCGAAACGTCAACGCCGAGTTTCTCACCGCCATCGGCTACTCGGTCATTTGCGCCAGCAGCGGTCCAGAAGCTTTGAAGCTGGCGCGCGAAGCCGGTCCCATTGATCTGGTCATCAGTGATGTGGTCATGCCCAAGATGAATGGCCGCGAGTTTGCGGACTGCCTGCTGCGCGCGCGGCCACAAGTCAAAGTGCTTTTTGTCTCGGGATACGCCGATGACGTGGTACTGCACGCCGGCCTTCCCATGGAAGCGACTCCCTTTCTGCAGAAGCCGTTTTCCCTCCGCCAGCTCGGCGCAAAGGTCCAGGAGCTGCTCTCCGTGCCTAGCGGAAGATAGAAGGCGCGCCTCCGAGCTAGACCGCCTTCTCCTCCAGTTCCGGCACTACTGCCGCCGGCTCCAACCGGTGCTTCATCGGCAGCCATCCCCGCACCACGATGTAGAGAATGGGAATAATGAACAGGTTGAGGAAGGTGGAGACAATCATGCCGCCGAAGACTGTGACGCCAACGGAGTGGCGCCCTACGGAACCAGCGCCGCTGGCCAGCACCAACGGCAACACTCCCAGAATGAACGCGATTGACGTCATCAGGATGGGCCGCAAGCGCAGCCGCGCTGCTTCAACCGCTGACTCCACCAGGCCCATGCCCTTGCGCTGCAACTGTTCGGCGAATTCAACAATCAAGATGGAGTTCTTGCTGGCTAATCCGATCAGCATCACCAATCCGATCTGGCAATAGACGTTGTTGGTCAAGGTGTGGCCGACAATCTTCTGGTAAAGCGGTGAGCCGAGCAGGATGGCCCCCAGTGCTCCCAGCATGGCCATGGGCACGGCCAACAAAATAATGAAGGGTAGTACAAAGCTTTCATATTGGGCGGATAGCGTGAGATAAACCACCAGCAGGCCAAGTGCGAAAAGGAACAACGACTGCGCCCCGGATTGGATTTCTTCGAGCGAAATGCCGCTCCACTCGAAGCCGTAACCGGCGGGCAGATGATCGTGCGCGAGCTGCTCCATAACCTGAATAGCCTGGCCTGAGCTGTAGCCGGGCGCGGCGCTGCCGTCAATCTCGGTGCTGCGGAAGAGATTGTAGTGAGCGATGTTGCTGGCTGCGGTGCGTTCGTTCACCGTGACCAGATTGTCCAGCGGGACCATGCGGCCATCATCGGAACGTACGTAGAACTGGCGCAGATCACGCGGCTGAGAGCGGAACTGCTGGTCGGCCTGCACCATCACGCGATAAGTCCGGTTGTTGAAGTCAAAGTCGTTTACGTACAGCGAGCCCATATAAATCTGGAGGGTGGAAGTGATTTGCGAAAACGGAACGTTCAGGCTCTTGGCCTTCTCGCGGTCGATCGTCACCAGGTACTGGGGATCGCCGGCGGTATAGGTGCTGAACACACCTGTGAGCTCCTTGCGCTGGCTGGCCGCGCCAATGAACTGGTGGAGTACGGCCTCCAGCTCTTCGGGAGTGCCGCCTCCGGTCTGCTGCAGTCTGAAATCAAAGCCGCCGAAGGTTCCGAGCCCGAAGATGGCGGGAGGTAGGAAGGGAATCACAAAGGCGTCGGAAGTGCTCATCAGTTGCGGGCGCAACCCGTTGACCACCTGTTCCGCCGTATGCTTGCGCTCCTTGAACTCTTTGAGGCTGGCGAAGATGAGGCCCTGGTTGGGGGCGCTGCTGCTGAAACCGAAGCCGGGGACGGAGAAATTACCTTCCACGTCGGGGCTTTTGGCGATGATCGCGCTGGCCCGGTCCATGACCTTGGTAGTGTATTCGAGCGAGACCCCTGGGGGCGCTTGTACCACTACGAAGAAATAGCCGTTGTCTTCCTGCGGAATAAAGCTCGAGGGCACGCTTTTGAACACAGCGTAGGTAGCGCCAAGACCGGCCAAGAAGACCGCGATCACCACTACCTTCCTGTTGGTAAGACGTTGGAGCGCCGCCTCATAGGCAGAAGTCCCGCGGCGGATCAACCCGTTGATGCCGGCAAAGAATGCGTTGATATGGCCTTCACGTGGCCGCAAGAGCAGCGCTGCCAGGGCGGGGGAAAGCGTCAGAGCGTTGAACGCCGAAATCGCGATAGAAAATGCGATGGTCAGGGCGAATTGCTGGTAGAGCCGTCCGGTGCTGCCGGGAAACAGCGACACGGGCACGAACACCGCGATCAACACCAGCGATGTGGCCACGACCGCCCCGGTCACTTCCTTCATGCCGATCCGTGTGGCGTCGAGCGCACTGGCCACGCCTTCTTCCAGATGGCGTTCCACGTTCTCGATCACCACAATGGCGTCATCTACGACAAGTCCGGTGGCCAGCGTGATTCCAAATAGCGTGAGGGTGTTGATGGAGAACCCGAAAAGTTTGGCAAAAATGAACGTCCCCACGAGCGAGACGGGGATCGTGATCGCCGGGATAACGGTGCTGCGCCAGCTCTGTAGAAATAGAAAAATCACGATGATGACAATCACGATGGCTTCGGCCAGAGTCTTCAAGACTTCGCGGATGGATTCCCCTACAGCGCGCGTGGTGTCAAACGCCAGCACGTATTTCAATCCGGGAGGGAAGCGCTTGGACAGCCGCTCTACTTCGGCGCGGACGTCGCGGTCCACGTCGAGCGCGTTGGCGTTGGAAAGCTGCAGCACTCCTACGCCCAAGGCGTTCACGCCGTTGTAGCGAAGCTGTCCGCTGTAGCTTTCCGCCCCCAGCTCGGCCCTTCCCACGTCACGAAGCTGAACCAGGGAGCCGTCAGCGGCGCGCTTGATCACGATGCGCTCAAATTCCTTGGGTTCAGCCAGCCGGCCCATCGCGCGGACGCTGATCTGGAAACCTTGACCGCTGGGCGCGGGCGGCTGTCCCACCGCACCGGCAGCTACCTGCACATTCTGTTCGCGCAGGGCGGCCACCACGTCCGGCGCCGTCAGGTTGCGCGCCGCGAGTCTGACCGGATCCAGCCACAGCCGCATGGAGTATTTGCGTTCGCCAAAGATGATGACGTTGCCCACGCCTTTTACCCGCTTCAGCGCATCGCGGACGTAAATATCCAGATAGTTGCTGATGAACAGGTCGTCATACTTGTTGCCTTCAGAATAAAAACCAAAAGCGCAAACGAACGAGCCCGAGTTTTTGTTGATGCCTACACCTGTTGTCTGGACTTCTACGGGCAGGCGGCCGAGCGCCGTCGAAGCGCGGTTTTGCACGTCCACCGCGGCAATGTCCAGGCTTTGCTTCAGATCGAAAACCACATTGACGGAACTGGAACCGTCGTTGCCGCTGTTGGAAGACATGTAGCGCATGCCTTCCGTGCCGTTGATGGCTTGCTCCAGCAGCGTGGTCACGCCGGTTTCCACCGCTTGCGAGTTAGCGCCGGTATAGAAGGCGCTCACCGAAACCGTGGGCGGAACCAGGTTGGGATACTGGGCGATGGGCAATGTAGGAATGGAAATGGCGCCGGCCAGAACAATCAGCAGCGAGCACACGGTGGCAAACACAGGTCGGCTAATGAAGAAATTGACCATGGCTGAGCAATTAGCAGCTAGCAATTAGCAATTAGCTCAGCTAAAGCACGGGCTAAACATGGTTATCTTGAACAGTACTCTGTCGGTCTGGCTTTAGCTGTACTAATTGCCAATTGCTAATTGCTATTCGCTGGTTGTGGCATGACCGGCATGCCGTCGGCCAGCATCTGCACGCTGGTAACAATGACTTTATCTCCCGGTTGGATGCCGTCGAGCACCACGTATTCATTGCCCATCATGTCTCCCACCTGGATTACCCGTTGCCGGGCCACGGCCTGCGGCCCCTGGCCTTCAGCTACGAAAGCAAACATTTTGCCGCTCAGCCGTGAGACCGCAGTCAGAGGAATGACCGGTTTCTTCTGCTCCGACCACACCACGCGGGAATGCACTTGCTGCGCGTTGCGAAACGTCCCTCCGGAATTAGGGACCTGAGTCTTCACCAGAAGGGTTTGCGACTCGGTATCCACACGGGGAGAGATGAAAGAAATGCGCGTCCGCACGACCGGCTTGCCGGAATCGTCCAGGATGTCCACGGGCATGCCCACGCGCACCTGCGAAGATTTCTCCGAGGGAACGTAAACATAGGCTTCGAGCTCAGCGCCGCGGTCGAGCGTAGTCAGCACAGTTTGCGTGGTGACGCGGTCACCCACGCGTACCGGGATATCGCCTACCGTACCTGCCGCGGGTGCTCTTACCGTGTAGTAATGGAGTTGGACGCTCTGCTCGCGGATGGAAGCTTCCAGCGCATCCACGTCGGCTTTGGAAACGTTATAGGCGGATTGCGCCGAATCGAGATCTGATTTCGAAACAACGCCGTCCGCGTAGAGCTTTTTTTTGCGCTCCAGGTCGATCCGATTCTGTTCCAAGGTGGCAAGCTTCGATTGGTGCGTTGCTTCCTGGTTACGGACCGTTGCTTCCTGCTTGCGCTGATCAATCTGGAGGATCGGGGTACCTGCGTCTACACGCTGGCCCGAGCGGACGTAGATCTTGACGATCTCTCCTTCCACCTGCGGCTGAAGCACGGAGGAATTGCGCGACTTCAGCGTGGCCAGATAATCGGTGAAGAGCGGGACGGTCTGCGCCTGTGCGGTGATGACCTTGACGGGGAAGGCGGGCGGCCCGGTGGGCTTGGCGTCAGCACGCGGGTCCTTGCCGCAACCGGCCGCAAACAAGGAGACGGCCGCAAGCGGGGCAACGATAGTTGCCTTCTTCAGCATGATACGGCGACAGTCCTTAACGACGGACATAGGATTAACGCTCAGACGGGGCCGATTCAAATGAGACGCGGCGCCGGCGATGCTCTGCTTCCCGCAGCGGTCAAATTTTTCTGACCGGCGAATAATATACGAAGGTCGGTACCGACGTCAACCTCGGTGGACGAAATTTTAAGGTGTATGTTTCGAAGGCTAGTAGCCTTCCAGCACGGTGGCCGCGCGGTTTAAAGCATCCGTGAGTACCTGGAGCTGCTCAGCCGTCAGCGCGTTCTTTTTCGCGTCAATAGCCTCGTTCACCCCGGGAATCACCACGGCCGCGTAGCCGGTGTACTGTCCTGGCGCGTAGATCGCGTGCCGAAACCAGGGGCGGTTGGGCAGGCCTTTTTCCAGCAGCAGCGCGCGCTCGGCGCCGATCAGGACCTGGTTGAGGCGGATGGCAGCCTCGCCTTGCGGCGGATTCTTCTGAACCGCCAAAACTCTTGCCCCGGCGGCGCTGAAACGCTTCGCGGCTTCGGAAGCCTTGGTGAAGTCCGGAGCACCCGCGCCCAGGGCCTGTGTTGCCTTGTTTTTTGCCTGGTCGATGTAGGCGCCAATCTCTTTGCCGTAAAGCTCATAGTCGTAGGGCAACACATCTGCGGACGACATATGCAAGGCCTCTACGCCCAGCAGCCTCGCCATTTCCTGCTCGTAGATGAACGTGGGATCACCAAACTTCTTGAACCAGGCAAAATTGTCGAACGCCGAGTGATACACGCCGTAAGAGCCGCTGGAGGTCATGTCTGCCGAGGGGATGCCCAGATGCTGGATGAATACGCTGTAATCGGATCCGCTGCCCAGGTCGCCAACGGGCACATCGTTCTCCACGCGCGCATTGGGGGCGCGATTCGCGGCTCCGCCGCCAGTGGGCCGCTGCGGTTCTCTTTGTCGTTCTTTCCAGATGTCATATACAGTGCCGCCTTTGGGACTGGGGACCTGCTTGGTCACGTCGCGAACAAATCCCTTCAAGCTGGGCACCGCTGAAGCGTTGAAGTTCGGGCCGGAGACGGCGACGTCGAGATTGAAATAGGCTACGGCGTTGCCCAGAGCTTTCTCATTCTGCTCGCCCCACTCAGTGCTCCCAATCAGGCCTTCTTCCTCGGCGTCCCAACTGCCGAAGACGACGGTGCGGTCAGGCCGCCAGCCTTGCTTGAGGAGTTCGCCCAGGCCGTGCACGGTTTCGAGCATGGCCGCGGTGCCGCTGTTGGGGTCCACGGCGCCATAGACCCAGGCGTCGCGATGATTGCCCAGCACCACCCACTCATTGGGATACTTGCTGCCGCGAATCTTTCCCATCACATTCCAGATGGGCCAGTATTGATAGTTCTGTTTCAAGTGGACCTTTACCCGAACCGGCCCGGGGCCGACGTGATAGGTGAGGGGCAGCGCTCCTTGCCACTCGCGCGGCGACTCGGGTCCGCCCAGGTTTTCAAGGATCGGCCGCGCGTCGGCGTACGAGATCGGCGTGGTGGGAATTTTCGGCATGTCCACCGCTTTTTCCGGGGCTACGCGCTGCGAATCGGGAAGGCTGGGGAGCGAGGCGAATCCGGGTGTGGTGGGGTCGCCGGGATATTTGAACATGTATTGCACCGAGCCGCGCTGCACGCCGGAGTCCGGACGCCACGGCCCCTTGGGATACGCGTCCCCGCGGAAGTAGCCGTCGTCCCAGGGATCGGAGTAGATCAACACCGCGGCGGCGCCGTGTTCCTCAGCTACAAAGCTCTTCACGCCGCGGAAGTTTTCGCCGTAACGCACGATCACCACCTTGCCCCGCACGTCCACTTTCAGGTCTTCGAGCTTCTTGAAGTCCGCGGGACTGCCGTAGTTGGCGTATACCACCTCGGCTTCCACGTCACCGGAAGGTGACGATCCATTGAACGCCGGCAGAATGCGCGGATCATCCTGGAAAGGATCACTGGAAACGTGCTCGCGGGAGGGGCCGTTCATCTTGACGTTCGGCGGGAAGGTTACGTTCACGCTGACTTCCGCTGGACGGTTCATCCAGACTCTGTATTCGACAATCTCGGTCTCCAGCCCGGCGTCCTTGAATTTGCGCGCCACATAATCGGCGGTCTTCTTGTCTTCCGGCGACCCGGCCACGTGGGGCGCCGCGGTCAGTCTCCGGAGATGCTCTTCCGCCAGCGCCGGATCCGGCACGGCGATAAATTTCTGGTCCCACTGGCGCTGCTGCGTGAAGTCACGGAAGCCAAAGACCTGGCCGGCGGCAGAGTCGGAGCCTTGCTGCGCGAACGACGACAGAACAAGGACTGACCAGACGACAATGAACAGGGCGCGTTTCAAAATTTTTTCTCCTGGGCAGACGTTCACCGCGTCAGCGATGAACCCGCGCGATAGCCTGTGAGTTATCTCAGATGAAAATTTACTCGCTACCCGGCATTCGCTGTGACAAAAAACAAGAGCTTACACTATAAAATGATTATCAGAAGCCGCATAAGGATCAAAAAGAATTTGGACAGCAGCGAGCAGAGTCGGACCCAGGGGTTCGCCTGAGTGGGTAAGAGAAGATGAGCGAGAGAGGCAACGGGCGGTCCCCGATCGGCGATCAGGACCTGTTGAACAACATGACCGGCAACGGCGGCGCAGGCGCCGTGAGCGATACCACGGCCACGTCAGCCATTGAGTTGCCGCGAATCTTGAGCGCGCTGCGTCACCGCGACTTCCGCCTGTTCTGGGCCGGAAACTTTCTTTCCAACGTCGGCACCTGGATGCAGAACGTGGCCCAGGGCTGGCTGGTGCTTCAGCTCACCAATTCCGCGTTCTGGCTGGGGCTGGTGGGCTTTGCTTCGACCGTCCCTATTTTGCTCTTTGCACTGATTGGCGGAGTTATTGCCGACCACGTCAACAACCGCAAGCTGCTCATGGCCACGCAATCGCTGATGATGGTCGCGGCATTCATGATGGCCATTCTGGCCTCCACCAAGCTGATCAACGCGCAAGAAATCGCCTGGCTGGCGCTGCTGACTGGAGTGGCCATGGCGCTGAATACGCCCAGCTATCAGGCCCTGGTGCCCCAATTGGTCCCGCGTGAAGACCTCACCAATTCGATCGCACTGAACTCGGCGCAGTTCAACATGTCGCGCGTGCTAGGTCCCACGCTGGGCGGCCTGACCATGGGGCTGATTGGAGGGTTTTTCCCTGGAAATATTTATGCCGGCGCGGCCGGAAACTTCTTTCTGAACGGCGTGAGTTTTCTGGCAGTGATTTTTGTTCTCACCCAGATCCGCTATCCGGAACGTGACGCTCCGGCCGAAGGCAAGCTCTGGTTCAAACTCAAACAGGGGTTCGACTACGTTTTCAATCACGGCGTGATGGCCCCGCTCGTGGTGCTGACGTCCATCACCAGTCTGCTGGCGATTCCGTATCTGGTGTTCGTCCCGTATTTTGCGCGCGACGTGCTGCACAGCGACGAACGGGGCCTGGGCCTGCTCATGGCCTGCTCCGGCATTGGCGCGTTTTTTGGCGCCGTAACCATCGCCTATCTCACGCGCCTGCACCATCGTGGAAAGTTCGTAGTCCGCGCCGGCACGGGATTCTTTCTGTCGATCATTCTGTTTACTTTTTCGCGCAACTTCCTCCTCTCCGGACTGCTGCTGATGGCGGCCGGCTACTTCATGGTGTTGATGGTGGCGACCATCAATGCACGCCTACAGCATCTGGCGGACGAATCGATGCGCGGCCGGGTGATGAGCATTTACTCGACGGCTTTCCTGGGGCTTCCACCCATAGGCAGCCTGGCCGCCGGCGTGATGGCCCGCGGTATCAGCCCAGCCCATGCCATCGCCTTCATGTCCGCCACCGCTCTGGTGGCTTGCTGGGCGGTGTTCGCGACCAGTAAGGAATTGCGCGAGCTGGATTGATGGACGTACCAGGTGGCAAGTTTTAGCAATAACCTTCGCCGGCTTAGGACGTCGATCGAAACAATCGGGGGCTTCCATGAGGAACAACAAGACAATTCTTGTCGCCGCGATGTTCTTCTGTTGGACGTGCACCGGCGCCGGCCAATCGGCCAAACTTCCACCCCAGCAAGCCAAAACCGGGCTCGCTGGGGGCCCCGGACTTCCACCCCAGCAAGCCAAAACCGGGCTCGCTGGGGGCCCCGGACTTGTGCTCGAACCTTGCCAACTACCAGGGGTGGAAGGCGAGGCCCGTTGCGGGTCCTATGAGGTCTTTGAAAACCGTGCCGCCACGTCCGGACGCGTGATCAAACTCAAGATCGTCATCCTCAAAGCCTTGAGTAAGACGCCCGCGCCGGATCCCATCTTCTGGTTGCACGGCGGACCTGGCGCTGCGGCTACAGGTGCCGTCGGACTGGGACAGGGAGGCATCCTGGCTCGGAGCCGCCAAGAGCGCGATCTCGTTTTCGTCGACCAGCGAGGGACCGGCGGTTCGAACCCGCTCCTTTGTAACCTGGAAGACAATCCGGAAGACGCACAAGATTTCTTTGGCGAGTTGTTCCCGCGCGACAAGGTGGTCGAGTGCCGGCAGAAGCTTGAAAAGATCGCCGACCTCAGGCTCTACACAACGCCCGTTGCCATGGACGACCTTGACGAGGTGCGCTCCGCCCTGGGGTACGGCAAGATCAACCTTCTTGGCGCCTCGTATGGCACCTTCGCTGCTCAGGTTTACATGCGGCAGCATCCGGAGAGCTTGCGCTCGGTCGTGCTGGTAGGCGTGGCCACGCCCAACATCAAACAACCTTTGCTTTTTCCGCGTAGCGCACAGCACGCCATGGACCTTCTGTTCACCGACTGCGCCGCTGACGAGCTTTGCCGGAAGACATTTCCCGGCTTGCCAAAGGAGTTCAGCGCGGTCCTCGACCGTTTCGCCAAAGGTCCGATCACGGTGGAACTGGTCAATCCAGTCACTAAAAAGAGAGAGCAGGTCAAGCTGCCGCGCTCCAATTTTGTGGAACGGATTCGGCTGGCCATGTATACCACCGGTTCGCAGCGCTTTGTGCCGTTCATCATTCACCGGGCCTTTTTGAATGACTACGTTCCGTGGGAGGAAGCGGCCGTGCGGTTCAGCCCGGGCGCAGCCGTGGCCCGCGGGATGTATATGACCGTAACCTGTTCGGAAGGCGTCCGCTTCATCACCGATAAGGATCTGGTGGACGAAACGCGCGCGACCTTCGTCGGTGAGGAACGGGTGCGGCGGCACATGGATGCCTGCCAGGACTGGCCGAAGGGGGAAATTCCGCCGAGCTACATTGATCTAGTCAAGTCTGATTTGCCGGTGCTGTTGATCTCCGGCGAGGCTGACGGCTCGAGCCCTCTCTGGTTCGGCGAGAGTGCCGTGAAACTGCTTCCCAATGGCCGGCAAGTCAAGATCAGGTACTACGGCCATCAGATGGACGGCGACTGCGTGCAGGGCATCTTCCAGAAATTCATCTCTGCCGGCTCCAGCAAAGACCTGGACACCAGTTGTACGCAAGCCATCCGCAGGCCGCCATTCGCTACGGAGATGCCCAAGCAGTTCGCTCTAGAATGATTGCCAAGAGGCCCGTATCGGCCTTGTCGAGCACAAGAATCATGGCGTAGAGACGCGGCATTGCCGCGTCTCAGAATTAACCTCACCGACGCTTTTTAGGAAACACAACGATTGGTGTCCCGGAGTCTATACGGAGAATCGCGCAAATCGCCGAAAGGGCGTGCTGGCTCCTAAACATTGAGGCGTGGCGGTGCCACGTCTCTACGATGGATTTCGGGTTGCCCAGCCCGATTTTCACGGCTATGATTCCCGGCATGATCAGATCGGCGATGCTCCTTTTTCTTGCGGCTGTATGCGCTTCTGCACAAAACGCTGCCCTAAAGGGCCAGGTGGAGTCGGTTTTCCCTGAGGCTCAGGCCTTGTATCTAGACCTGCACCAGCACCCCGAGCTCTCGTTGCACGAGACGCGAACCGCGGGGGTGATGGCAGAAAAGCTCCGTGGGCTCGGTTATGAAGTGACCGAGCATGTGGGCGGCAACGGGATCGTGGCGGTCCTCAAGAACGGCCCAGGACCGGTGGTGATGCTGCGCACAGAGCTCGACGCCCTTCCCGTGACCGAAGAAACCGGTTTGCCATACGCGAGCAAAGTGAAAGCCAAGGACGACAGCGGGCGCGACGTCGGCGTGATGCATGCCTGCGGGCACGATGTGCACATGGCGTCGCTCTACGGCACGGCCGCAATCATGGCCAAGACCAAGGACACGTGGCACGGCACGCTGGTGCTGGTGGGCCAGCCGGCGGAAGAGATCATCACCGGCGCAAGCAAGATGATTGTCGACGGATTGTTCACCAAGTTTCCGCGGCCAGACATCGGCGTCGCCATGCATGACGAGAACGGAATCGCTGTAGGACAAGTCGGGATCACGCCAGGCTATGCCAAAGCCGCCGCCAACTCGTTGCGCATCACGGTTTATGGCAAAGGCGGTCACGGCGCGCGGCCGGAGTCGACCGTCGATCCCGTGCTCATCGCGGCCAATATCGCGGTGCGGCTGCAATCCATCATCGCGCGCGAGATCCATCCTGGCGACGCTGCGGTGATCACCGTGGGTTACATCCAGGCGGGAACGAAGAACAACATCATCCCCAACGAAGCGCAAATGGGATTGACCGTGCGCTCGTACAAGACGGAAGTCCGCAAGCACCTGTTGGCTTCGATCGAGCGCATTGCCAAGGCGGAAGCCATGGCCAGCGGCGCGGAGAAAATGCCGCTGGTGGAAGAATACGAGTCAACGTCTGCCGTCTATAACGATCCGGTGCTGACGCAGCATCTGGCCGGCGTGCTCGAGTCGGTCGTGGGCAAAGGGAATGTAGTCAAAGAAGATCCGCTGATGACGTCAGAGGATTACTCGATGTACATCGAGCAGGGCATACCGTCGTTTTACTTCACGCTGGGCGTGGCCGATCCCCAGAAATTGGCGTCAGCCAAAGCAGCGGGCAAGGAACTTCCCTCGAACCATTCTCCGCTGTTTGCGCCCCTGGCCGATCCCGCATTGCGCGTGGGCATCGCGGCGGAAGTCAGCCTTCTGCGCGACCTGCTGAAAGGCACATCCGCGGACACCAAGAAGATCACGGAGCAGAAGGCCGGCAACTGATCTGCCGCAGGTTCACGCAGATGAACGCGGATCAGTCCGGTCGCGCGGGCCTCAATCTGCGCTGATCTGCGTCATTTGCGGCTCTTCTTCTTCCATGAACGCAAACGCTTCCTGCGGCGCTTCCATACACATCCACACCGGCGCGAACGACAGCCGATGCAGCGGCGTCGGGCCGAATTCTTTGAGCGCCGCCAGATGCTTGGGTGAGCGGTAGCCTTTGTTGGAAGCCAGATCGTATTGCGGATAGACCGGGTCCCACTGCCGAATCATCTCATCGCGCGCGACCTTGGCGATGATGGAGGCCGCGGCGATCGAGATGGAGAGCGCGTCGCCGTGAATGATGGCCATCTGGGGGCAGTCCCAGTCGAGGTTAGCGGCGTCGATCAGGAGATGATCAGGCGCGGGAGCGAGCTGGGCCACAGCATTTCGCATGGCCAGCAGCGAAGCCCAGTAGATGTTGAGCTGGTCAATGCGGGCGACATCCACCGCGGCCACGGCGTACGCGATGGCGTGTGCTTTGATTCTTTCTGCGAGTTTCTCGCGGGTCTTTTCGTCGAGGAGTTTGGAATCGCGCAGGCCCTTGATGCGGTAATCCGGCTCCAGGATCACGGCGGCAGCCACGACCGGCCCGAAGAACGAGCCGCGCCCCACTTCATCCACGCCGGCGACCAGTTGGGCGCCGCCGGCCCAGGCGAGCTTTTCAAACTTCTGCGTGCATTTCAGACGCTTGAGTAAGCGCATTTTCATGGTGCCCGCGGAGAAGGGTAGTCCGGTCTCAGGATTGATGGGAACGGGTTTTTTCTTGCGCTTCTTGCGGCGGACGGCCTTGGAGGAGGCAAGCATGGTGGCTCTGACAATTTTATCCCGGCTATGCCGAGGAAAAAAGATATTGATGCGAGAAGAGCTTGGGTAACTTGGGCTCCGCGGGTTTTCAGTCGTCCCCTGCAGGGACTTCGTGTATAGCAAAGCTAACCCGCCGTTAAAACGGCGGGCTATTTTCAGCCGTCCCGCTTCGCGGGACTGAAGTAATCGGCGTTACGCCGGCTCTTGGTTCTCGACCGGCTCGGAAGCCGCAGCAGGGCCTTCCTGCGGGCGTTCAGCTTCGCGCAAGCGGGCAGCTTTGCCTTTGAGATCGCGCAGGTAGAACAGCTTGGCGCGCCGCACCTGGCTGGAGCGCACGACTTCAACCTTGTCCACGACTTTGGAGTTGAAGGGGAAGATGCGTTCTACGCCCTGGCCAAAGCTGACTTTGCGGACAGTGAAGCTGCCGCCAGGGCCGTTGCGCCGCGAAATGACCGTGCCCTCAAAAGCCTGCACGCGCTCTTTGTCGCCTTCTTTGATGCGGACCTGCACGCGGACGGTATCGCCCGGGTTGATTTCGGGAAGGTCCTTGCGCTGCAGTTTCGCAGCCAGTTTTTCCATGATCGGATGCTGGGACATGACTGATTCCTTTTCGTGGGACGCAACGCGTCCAAATTGAGATTTGAAATTTAAAATTTCAAATTTGAAATTTAAAATCTAAAACCGATCGCCGCTTCGAATCTCCTCGAGCAGCTTTTTGTCTTCTTTGCTCAATTTCCCGCTGTCCAGCAAGTCCGGCCGATTCCGCAAAGTCTTTTCGAGCGCTTTGCGCCGGCGCCACTTGCGAATCTGCTCGTGATTGCCGCCGATCAGCACTTCCGGCGCCGCCATGCCGCGAAACTCAGCCGGCCGCGTGTAGTGCGGATAGTCGAGCAATCCCCCGCTGCCGCAGGTGCTATCCGGGCCTTCGCCGCCGGCTTTCCGGGCTGCGGTAAAACTTTCCTGCTGCGCGGAAGCTTCGTTGCCCAAAGCCCCCGGCACCAGCCGCGTGACGGTGTCCACGATCACGGCCGCGGCCAGCTCGCCCCCGCTCAGCACGTAATCGCCGACGGAAATCTCACGGTCGGCCAAGCCTTCGGCCACGCGCTCGTCCACGCCTTCGTAGCGGCCGCAAATCAATACGATGCGTCGCTTCGCGGCCAGGTCCTGAGCCACCGCCTGCGTGAACATCTCGCCCTGGGGCGAAAGCAGGATCACGCTTTCTGCCGACGCCCGTTCCTTGCGCTGCTCGCGCGGAATCACGTTCAGGGACTCCACGCACTTGAACAGCGGTTCCGGCTTGAGCACCATGCCTTCGCCGCCGCCGAATGGACGGTCGTCCACGGTACGATGGCGGTCTTTGGTGAATTCGCGCAAATCTTGCACGTGGATTTGGACGATTCCCGCTTCGGACGCGCGGCGAA
>DATFXI010000308.1:0-6722 GCA_035316085.1 Candidatus Angelobacter sp. | reverse complement strand
CTCGGCGGGAACCCGGTCCTGGTGGAAGCGCTCGTCCGCGCGGTCAAGAAATGGAGATATGAGTCCACCGACAGGATCAGTACGGTTGAAGTGAAGTTCGACTTCAGCCCGCAGTGAACTGTGGGTGGGCTAAACTTCGCGCAGCATCCGGATGCATAGCGTCGAGCACCGGTTATAGAGACTCAATCTCCGTCCCGCGAAGCCCTCGCCTGTGCTTTTAGGGCTTGCGCATCGTCCTGGCTATACTTGGTGCCGTCCCGGCTCGTTACCTTCGTAATCGGAAAGGACCAACTCAGTCCCGGCCTGTTTGGCATATCCTCGGATTTCAGGTCGATGGCTAGTCGCGCAAAGAACGCAAGACGCTTCGGGCGCTATGAGATCCTCGAGGAATTGGGCCGGGGAGCGATGGGAGTCGTATATCGAGCCCTCGACCCCGCGATTAACCGCGTTGTTGCCATCAAGAGCGTCTCCCTTGCCATACACCCGCCCCTGGCGCAGAGCGAATACCGGGAACGCTTTTTGCGCGAGGCCGAGGCGGCCGGACGCCTTTCACACCCCGGCATCCTGACGATTTTCGACGTGGGTGAAGATCCTGAAACACACATGCCCTACATCGTCCTGGAGTACGTTGCCGGAAAATCGCTGGAAGAAGTAGGCCGTCTCGATTCCAGGATTGCGGTCACACTCGTTCGAGAAATCGCCGAGGCGCTTGACTGTGCCCACCGCGAGGGCGTTGTGCACCGCGACCTCAAGCCATCGAACATCCTGCTCACTGAGGATGGCCATGCGAAGATCGCTGATTTTGGCATTGCCAGCCTGAACGTCAGCGAGTTAACCGGCATCGGCGAAGTTCTGGGGACGCCGGCCTTCATGTCGCCGGAACAACTGAGTGGTGGTCCGGTCGACGGCCGCTCCGATCTCTTTTCGCTGGGCGTGATCCTGTATACATTGCTGACCGGACACCGCCCTTTTCAGGGCAACAGCATTGCCACGGTGTCGTTCAAAGTGGGCCACCATGAGCCGGTTCCTGCCACTGCGTTCAATCTGGATTTACCGCCGGGCCTCAATGAGATTGTTGGTCGAGCCATGGCCAAGGATCCCGCGGAACGCTATCAATGCGGACTGGAGATGGCACGCGATCTCCAAAATATTCTCGATCAACCCGAAGCATGGGATCGAACTGGCGAGACTGGTTCTGCTGGCTTGGGTCTGTATGAGGTTGTGGACCGACTTTTCGTCACGTCCGCCCGCAGACAAGAACCTACCCGCGGCGGGTTCGCGGTGTGGCTTCAAAAAGTCTCGAAGCGACTCGGTTGGCAACAGAACTGGCAGATGCTGGCGCTTGTGTTGCTCTTCGGTATTGTGGCCCTTGGGGCATTCGGCCTCTGGCGAAGCTCACGCGAACTCTTGGAGGCAATCCCTCCGCCGCCGCCTCCGCGTCCGCCGCCGCCACCGGCGATGATAGAGCCCATTCACGCGAATGCCGTTACCGCAACTCGGCCCGGCGCCCAAGCGGGAACGGGCGCGTCCGCGCAATTCCAGCCAGCGGAGCTCCGGATCTCGGTTGAGCCAAAGATCGATAAGGCCAGCCTGACCGTGTGGGTTGATGATCACCTTATCGTGCAGCGCGAACTCAACGCGACTTCTAAAAGAAAATTCCTGCTGTTTGGCCGCGCCGGAGCCAAACAATCGGAGAGCATCGACATTGTGCCCGGCCGGCACCGCATTCGCGTGCGCGTCCGGTCTTCCACGGACGCCTACGAGGAGTCTCATAGCATTCGCAGGACCTTTACCGAGGCCAGCAAGCGTGTGCTCATCGTCACCTTCGGCAATGAAAAGGAAATGAAGGTCCGTCTAAGATGAAGGTCAATGCCCACCCGCCGGCTGCGTCAGCCGGTCACTACATTGCCGGCCGGCGCATCCAGAAATTGAATTTCGGGTGCGGCCGGCAAGACCTGGCATTCCTCGGCGTAGCGGAAGAAGAGGTGCAGACCTTCGAGATTCGCCTGGTCGAGCGAATAATCCACGTTCTCAGCCAGGTAATCGGCGACCAGTTTCTCGGACAGGCCCAGCCGCGGCGCCCAGGCGGAAACGATTTCCGGAATGTGCTGCAGGCCGTGATCGCGCGACTGCTGAAGGACACGGGCGATGTTAATCTCCGGGCGCGGCTCGGCCAGCCCGGCTTTGCGCACGGCCCAGAACGCGAACACGAACGGACGGCCTGTCCAGCGCTGCCATTGCTCGGCCAGATCATAAACGTGGTAGCCATCCGTGTTGGCCTGAAGGGCAGGGTCGCCGATCAGCAAAGCGGCATCGTGCCACCTCAGCATCTCTTCCAAGTTGGGCGGCTGCCGCGTGAAGCCGGGCGCAATCCCTACGAACTTGCGCAAAAAGACTTCTACCAGCGCGGAGGACGTGCGGGAAGAATCGTCGGTGGCCACGTTGCGGATCTTTTCGACGGGCACTTTGCTGACCAACAAGATCGAGCGTACGGCGCTCTTGGCGGCGATGGAAACGCCGGGCACCACCACCAGATCAGGGATCGTGGTGTACGCCGCAACCGGAATGATGCCGATGTCGGCGCTGCCGGCCTTCAATTGCTCGGCGCACTTCGAAGGGACCGTGTAACTAAGGTCGAAATGTTGCGCCAGTTTGCGCGCACACTCGCCCTGTTCGAAGTCCCACATCAGGGGCGCGGTGTTAAGAAAACTGATGGCTGATATGCGGAGAGGGGCCATGGAATCGGACTCATTCTAGCAGGTGAAATTCTCGGCTCGCCTTGACAGTGCTTCGGAGCTGCGTGTAAAGTCCGCCAAAGTTTGCCTGCGAAGAGGACCTGGCTTCCATGGCCACAGCAACTGCCGGAACATCCAACACTCTTTACTGGCTGGCGTTGGCGCTCACTCCCGGCCTGGGCCCGACGCGCGGCCGCAAACTCGTGGAGCATTTCTCCAAGGTGGAAGACATCTTCCAGGCTTCGTTGACGGAGCTGGAAGCACTCCACTTGCAGGCACAGTCAGCGCAACACATCGCGCTGGGGAAATCGCTGGAGTTGGCGCATGAAGAGTACGCCAAAGCGGTAGCTGCGGGGATACGGATTCTTTCGCGCGAAGACCAGGATTGGCCGTCGCGGCTCAGCGAAATCTACGATCCGCCGCTGGTGCTTTACGTTCGCGGGAACGTGGAGACACTGGCGCGTCCGGGCATCGCGATTGTGGGCACGCGCCATCCCACGCCGTACGGCATCGGAATGGCGGAAAGGCTGGCCGGCGATCTGGCGGCGCGCGGGCTCACGATCTTCAGCGGCATGGCCCGGGGCGTGGACACCGCCGGGCATCGCGGCGCCATCAAAGCTAAGGGCAAGACTGTGGCCGTGTTCGGCACAGGAGTGGATGTGATTTATCCGCGCGAAAACAAAAAAATTGCCGAGAGCATTCTCGAACTGGGCGGCACGCTGGTGAGCGAATTCCCGCTGGCCACATTTGCGGCGCCGCAGAATTTTCCCATACGCAATCGAATTATCAGTGGCATGGCGCTGGGCGTGCTGGTGGTAGAAGCCGGCGAGTATAGCGGCACGCGCATCACCGCACGCTGTGCGCTCGAACAGAGCCGCGAACTGTTCGCCGTGCCCGGCAACGTGACCAGCCGAAATTCGTGGGGGCCGAACACTCTCATCAAACAAGGGGCCAAGCTAACCGCCACATGGGAAGACGTTTGGGAGGAGCTGCCGGCCTCCGTGCGAGAGCAGCTTGAATCCGAACACGGCCCGGCTGCATCAGAGGAAAAGCCCGAGACGCCCAGCATGTTCGGCCAGGAGATGTCGCCGAAAGAGCGCAAGTTGCTCTCCGTGATTCGCCAGGATGAAGCGATCCACATTGACCAGATCATCGAGCGAGTGGAGCCGGAGTTGTCGTCTTCGGAAGTGTTCGCAATTCTGTTCGAGCTGGAACTGAACGGAAGGATCAAACAGTTGCCGGGAAAGAATTTTGTGAGAAGCTTCTAGCAAGCAGCCCTTAGCTATTAGCACTTAGCCTTTAGGGGGCGTCGTGAGAAATTATCGAGACCTTCAGGTGTGGTCGAAGGCATACGCACTGTCACTCGAGTTGTACAGGCTCTCGCGGACTTTCCCGAAGGAAGAGATTTACGGGATAACGTCTCAAATGAGACGATCCGTTGTCTCGATCGGCGCGAATCTTGCTGAGGGATGCGGCCGCCGCACCAATGCGGAAATGGCCCGGTTTGTGCGAATCGCCATGGGGTCGGCCAGCGAGTTGGACCATCACTTGCTACTTTGCAAAGACCTCGGATTCCTGCACGATGAGGATTACAAGCGCACATCGAGGAACCTCATCGAGGTACGAAAGATGCTGGGTGCGTTGCTTGAGAGCATCGAAGGTGAGCTCGGCATCAGAAGTAAAGCTGCGGCCAAAGGCTAACGGCTAAGTGCTAAAGGCTGAGGCGTAATTTGTCGCCACCACTCAATTCGTGTTAGCTTTCGAATAATTCGAGCAAGGAAACAGAGAATTGCCCAAATCATTAGTCATCGTCGAATCGCCGGCCAAGGCGAAAACCATCAACAAGTACCTGGGTAGGGACTACGAGGTCGAGGCCTCGCTGGGTCACATCAAAGATCTGCCCAAGAGCCGGCTGGGTGTGGACCTGGAGGGCGACTTCACCACCGATTACGACGTGATCCCTGGGAAAGAGAAAGTGGTCGCGAAGCTGAAGAAGCTGGCGAAAGGCGCTTCGGCGATCTATCTGGCGCCTGACCCGGACCGCGAAGGCGAAGCGATTGCCGCGCACCTGGCGGAAGAACTTGCTGACGGTGGCGGCAAGAAGAAAAAAGGTGGAACGCCAGTTCACCGGGTGACCTTCAACGAAATCACCAAGAAAGCGGTGCAGGAAGCCTTCCAGCATCCGCGTGATATCGACCGCAACCTGGTGGATGCGCAGCAGACGCGGCGCGTGCTGGACCGCATTGTCGGCTACCAGGTTTCGCCGCTCCTGTGGGACAAAGTCCGGCGCGGACTTTCTGCCGGACGCGTGCAGACCGTGGCTTTGCGTCTGATCGTGGAGCGCGAGCGCGAGATCAAGGCGTTCGATAAGAAGGAATACTGGACCATTGACGCGCACTTGCATCCCGGCAAGGGCTCCGCCTTCGACGCCCGGTTTATCGGTCGTGGTGAAGAGAAGACGGAAATTCCCAACGAGGAAGAGTCCAAGAAAATTCTCGCCGCGCTCGAGCAGGCGCAGTGGTCGGTGCGCAACATTGAGAAGAAAGAGCGCCGCCGCAGTGCCGCGCCACCCTTCACTACCAGCAAGCTGCAGCAGGACGGGTCGCGCAAGCTGCGCTTCAGCGTGAAACGCATGATGATCATCGCCCAGCGCCTGTATGAAGGCGTCGAACTGGGCGATGAAGGCGCCGTTGGCTTGATTACGTACATGCGAACTGATTCGGTTCGGGTGTCAAATGACGCGATTTCCGAAGTGCGCGAGTTAATCGGCTCTGCCTACGGCAAGGAATTTCTTCCTGACGCGCCGAATTTCTACAAATCGAAGAAAGCCGCGCAGGAAGCGCACGAAGCCATTCGCCCAACGTCGGTGGCGCGCCATCCCGACGAGATCAAGAAGTATCTTCACGAAGACGAGTACAAAGTTTACAAGCTGATCTGGCAGCGCTTTGTGGCTTCGCAGATGAACGCGGCCATTTTCGACCAGACTGGCGTGGACATTGAGGCGAAGACCCCGAGCGAATCGTTTACCTTTCGCGTGACCGGATCGGTGTTGAAGTTTGAAGGCTTTCTGAAAGTTTATGTCGAGGCCAAAGAAGGCAAGGACGAGGAAGACGAGGAGCTCAAGCACAAGTTGCCGCCCCTCGAGATCGGCCAGAGACTGACCTTGCGCGAACTGAAGCCGGAACAGCATTTCACCGAGCCGCCGCCGCGGTACAACGAAGCGTCATTGGTCAAGGAGTTGGAAGAGCGGGGCATCGGGCGGCCGTCCACGTACGCCACCATTTTGTCCACCATCCAGGAGCGGCAGTACGTGCAGAAGCTGGGCGGCAAGTTTGTGCCCACGGAGATCGGCCTGGTGGTGACCGACCTGCTGGTGGCTAATTTCCCCGATATCTTCGATCCGCAATATACGGCGCGCCTGGAAGAGGAGCTGGACGAGATCGAAGAAGGCAAAGAGAAATGGAAAGACGCCCTGGGCGAGTTCTACAAGAAGTTCGCAAAAGACCTCCGCTATGCTCAAAAGCACATGGAGAACATCAAGCGGATGGAGAAGCCGACCGAAGAGAAGTGCGAACGCTGCGGCTCGCCGCTGGTGCTCAAGTGGGGCAAACACGGATCGTTCTTCGCGTGCAGCGCGTACCAGAAAGACGACCCGGCAAGCTGCACCTTCACCAAGGAAAACCCCATCAACCTTCCCGACCTAGACACGGCGGAAATGCCGGAGACGTCTTCCGAGGAATACTGCGAGAACTGCGGCCGGGTGATGGTACTGAAGCGCGGGCGCTTCGGGCAATTCATGGCTTGCACCGGGTATCCGGACTGCAAGACCACGCGGCGCCTGGACCAGGGCAAACGCGTACCCGACGTGCCGCTCGACGAGGTCTGCCCGCAGTGCGGACGCACCATGGTCCTGCGCCACGGACGCTACGGCGAATTCATTTCCTGCAGCGGCTATCCGGAGTGCAAGTACATCAAGCAGAACTTCAT
>DATFXI010000307.1:0-3598 GCA_035316085.1 Candidatus Angelobacter sp. | reverse complement strand
AAGACCAGATTGCAGCCTTCGCGCGCGAACTGCTCGGCCAGGGCCAGGCCCAGGCCGCGCGAGCTTCCGGTGATCAGTACGGTCTGGCCGCGCAGGTCTTCACCACTCCAGCCATAGCCGAGCCAGTGGCTGCGCCGGCGTTGCAGCCGGTTGTACAGATGCCGGCCGGCGAAGGCCGCGCCCAACCCGGCCGCCGTCCCAGCCAGCAACACGCCGGCGGCCATGCCGCCGAGGATGATCTTGTTAGAAGTCTTCATTGTGATATGCCTCGGGGAAGTTGGATGTGGTTGCCTGCGTTGCGGGTGTCCCGCAGCGCGGACTTTTGGTTGCAGTGGGCTTCGCGGAAGGTCCGGGGAGCAATTCTGTCGGAACTTTAGTAATTCGGAGTTGCCGATGAAGTTTGATGGGGCAAAGCGAGGCAGTGCCCTTGCATCTTAGGGATTTTTCCACACATTTGTGCGCGAAGGCTTGGCTGAATTCGCAACTCTTGTTTATAATCATGAGTTTTCGTCGGCGAGTATGTATCTCACTGACCGTTCCCGGGGGACCGCAGATCGCGTAACCGCTCCGCGCGCGGCAGTCTCTGCCCGGAAAGAAATCGACCCATGGCACAGATCTTCGACCGCAGTGCAAACACTCTAGCGCGCGCTAGCATCCTCGGTATTGTCCTTCTCCTCTCTGCAGTCGGAGCGGCGCTGATGCAGCTTCAGCGTTCTCCTTACGTTACGAACCAGCACATTGCGCCGGAACAACCGGTGCCTTTCAGCCATCAGCACCACGTCGCCGGCCTGGGAATCGACTGCCGCTATTGCCATACCTCGGTCGAGGAATCAAGTTTTGCCGGCATCCCGCCCACCAAGACCTGCATGAACTGCCATGCCCAGATGTGGACCAACGCCGACATGCTGGCGCCGGTCCGCTACAGCTACCGCACCGGGCAGTCGATCAAGTGGACGCGGGTCCACGATCTGCCGGATTTCGTGTATTTCAACCACAGCATCCACGTAGCGAAGGGCGTGGGCTGCTTCAGCTGCCACGGTCCCGTGGATGAAATGCCGCTGATGTACGCGCAGAACACGCTGCAGATGGAATGGTGCCTGAACTGCCATCGCGAGCCGGAAAAGTTTCTGCGGCCGAAGCAAGAAGTTTTCAACATGACGTACCAACAGCCCGGCCGCGAGCACGGCGTGCCCTTCGAAGGCCGGATGTATTACAGCCAGGTCGAGTTGGGCAATGCGCTGGCCAAGAGTTACAACCTGCGCAGTGTGCAGGACATTACCAGTTGCTCCACGTGCCACCGGTAAGGTGGAAAACCAAACGGAAGCGAATGTCTAAAACGAGCGATTCAAATCCAAGCCTGGTTCCGGCGAGCGCCATCAAGCCTGCCCGCCCGGAAGTGGAAGCCGTGCGCAAGCAATTGGCGGAAGGCAAGGGGCCCAAATTCTGGCGTTCCCTGGAGGAGCTTTCCGGACAACAGGAAGCCGCGTTCGGCGAGTTGTTGGAGCGCGAGTTTCCACGCCAGCATTCGGAATGGCTGGACCCGGTGTCACGGCGCAATTTCTTAAAGCTGGCGGGCGCTTCCATGGCACTGGCCGGCCTGGCGGGATGCACCAAGCAACCGCTGGAGCAGATTTTGCCGTATGTCCGGCAGCCGGAAGATCTAGTTCCCGGCAAGCCTATCTTTTACGCCACGGCCATGCCCTTCGCCGGCTATGGGCTGCCCCTTCTAGTAGAGACACACGAGTTCCGGCCGACCAAAGTAGAAGGCAATCCCGACCACCCGTGCAGCAAAGGCGCCACCGATCTTTTTGCCCAAGCCTCGATCCTGGGCTTGTACGACCCTGACCGCTCGATCGTCCTTACTTATAGGGGCGAGCCGCGCCCTTGGGGCGATTTCCTTAGCGCCATGCGCGGGCGGGTGCTCTATCACAAAGCCAACCAAGGCGCGGGGCTGCGTTTTCTGACCGGGGCGGTGAGCTCGCCGACCCTGGGCTCGCAGATGAAGGCCATTCTGCAGATCTTTCCGCAGGCCAAGTGGCATCGCTGGGACCCGGTGCATCGTGACGGCGCGCGCGCCGGCGCGAAGCTGGCGTTCGGGGCGCAATACGATCCTCAATACAAGTTTGACGCCGCTGACATTGTGGTGTCACTCGATGCCGACTTCCTCTCCGGCGCCTGGTTCCGCGGCTTCGTGCGCTACGCCCGCGACTTCATGTCACGGCGCCAACCAGCGGACGGCGGCAAGGAGATGAATCGCTTCTACGCGGCGGAAAGCTCGCCCACCACCACTGGCGCCAAAGCCGACCACCGGCTGGTGTTGCGGCAATCGGAAGTGGAGAAGATTGCCCGCGCCCTGGCGGCAAAGACCGGCGTAGGCGGCGTTACCGCCGCGGCGCTTTCTGAGCCGCAGCAGAAATGGGTTGATGCTGTTGCCGCCGACTTGTTGAAGCATCGCGGCAAGAGCCTGGTGGTTCCGGGAGAATTCCAGAGCGCCACGGTGAATGCTCTGGCGCACGCCATCAACGCCCAACTCGGCAACATCGGCCAGACCGTAACTTACAGTGAGCCGATTGAAATTGATGCCGTGGAGCACGCGCAATCCATCCGCGAACTGGCTGCCGACATGGCCGCAGGCAAGGTTGAGACGCTGGTCATGATCGGCGGCAACCCGGTGTACAACGCGCCGGTGGACGCGAATTTCCAGGCCGGACTCGAAAAGTTGATTGAAGATGGTGCGAAGCGAGAGCAGCAGGGAGGCAGCCTGCCACCGCAGCGCGTCATCCAGCTCTCCCTCTACGACAATGACACCACTCCGTTCTGCCATTGGCACGTGCCGGAGGCCCACTACCTGGAGTCCTGGAGCGACGTGCGGGCGCATGACGGCACGGCCAGCATCATCCAGCCGATGATCGCGCCCCTTTACGACGGAAAGAGCGCGCACGAAATCCTGGCCATCTTCACCGACAACCCGGGGACTTCGGGCTACGACTTGCTGCAGTCCTACTGGCGCTCGCAGCATACCGGGGACGATTTCGACCAGTGGTGGCGGAAGTCAGTCCACGACGGCTACATCGCCGGCAGCGCCTTCCCGGCCCGCACGGCTGGGCTCAAACTGGGCGCTCTGCCAGAACGTGAAGTTCGTACTGCCATGATGGTCTTCGCACCCGCTGGAGCGCAAATGCAAGTTGTCGAGGTAATGTTCCGCCCTGATCCCACGATCTACGACGGCGCGTTCATCAACAATGCGTGGCTGCAGGAAACTCCGAAACCGCTGACGCGTACTACGTGGGACAACATCGCCATGATCAGTCCGGCCATGGCCGCGCGCATGGGCTTTTTTGAGCTCGAGGGCGAGACAATCGCAAAGTCCGACCTCGAGAAGAACGTAAATAAAGACCACCAGTCGGATGCGCAGAAGAAGATTGAAATCAACGTAGGCGGCCGCATTGTGGAGGCTCCTGCCTGGACCCAGCCGGGACATCCTGACAACGCGATCACGGTGTTCTTCGGTTACGGCCAGAAAAAGACCGGGCGCGTTGGTCTAGACCGGAGCAGGAGCGAAGACAAGCCTGAGCCTCGCGGCTACGATGCTTACTCT
>DATFXI010000306.1:0-13136 GCA_035316085.1 Candidatus Angelobacter sp. | reverse complement strand
CGGCATGTCGGTTTCAAAAGCCACGCGGCTGAAGTCATGCAACTTGCCGTGGTGATCGTCAGCATCATTCGCGTCCTGGTCGGTTTGGTGGAACCTGAAACTGGTGAAGCGAATGGGGCTCGAGTGGAGCAGAGCATCGGTGGCAGCAGGGCCCGTCCCCGGCCATTTGAACTTGTAGGAGGCGGAATCGAAATCGAAATCACCGCCGATACAAGCGCCGATCGGCTGTAATCCAAAGAGCGCCAGGAACCCGCCGGAGAAACAGCCGCCAATCTGATCGTCAAAGTCGGGACCGCCCGGATCGTCGGCGCTGGCGGCAACGCAGCTCCCACCTTCATGGTCTACCGCGGGACAAAGCTCGTAGTGGCCGATCTCGTCAGAGAACGACGTGTTGATGGTATGCGCCGCCCAGGTAGCACGAGTGCGCTCGCTGGACGTCGAATACATGGGGTGGAACGCATACGGCGTGGACGTGCAGTTCACCGAAGGGTGCGCGGGATCAGGATCGGGGGCAAAGTTCACCTGGGCGAATCCGTTCTTGATGCTCGCGGTCATGGAACCAGTGGTTCCCTGGGTCAGGTCGTGAACGATGGCCTGCAACCCGGCCGGCGTGTCGCGAAGCGTGATGCGGACTTTGTCACCGGGGTTCATCTGGAATGTGGTTCCGGGGAACACGCTGAACTTTGTGATGAAATCGGGGTTCAGCGGATCAGCCGCAGTTTGTGCGACGCCGTTGGTTGTCAAGAAGGCAAAGTTGGCCGGCTCGAGACCCGCCTGTACGCGGCAACTGCGGTTGTTGATTTTGTTGGTCAGATCCTGGACGTTGAGGCTGAAGATGGCCATGGCCACGCACCACCGCGTGGGATCGGAACAGGTATTCAATCCGCCCGGAGGATAGAACTGCAGTTCCATGAAGGCCGAGCCAGGATGGTGCCCGACAAAACGATTGGAATTGGGATCGGGGTCCTCAAAGATGTTGTCATCGGTGTCGGGATTACAAACGTGCGTGAAGTTGGGCGAAGACTGCGAATCGCACAGCACCATCCCAAACCAGATGGCAGGATGAAGTTGAAAATTGAACGTGCCACCGGTACCGTCCTGCTGCGGAGCCGTGGGCGGATCGGTGGGGATGGTGAGGACGGTAGTCTGATTGTTTCCGGCTCCGGGCCGGTTGGAATAGAAGGCGATGGCCGGCTCGTCATGTCCGGTGTACTCGCCCAACGTCTCCTGATACTGGTGGCCGATGTCGGTGCAAAAGCCGGTGTTGTTGGGGCAAAGGAACAGCTGGCGCTTGACTTTAGGGTCGAGCTGCTGAGCATGGACAGTGCTGATGATTCCGGCACACAAAAGCACGAGTAGCGTCAAAAAGATCCAACTCTTTCTGTACATCAAGGTTCTCCTGCGAAGGAAATAGAGTTGTGAGAATTCGCCTGCGAGTCAGGCGATGACTCACTCGAAGACAATCACCAGGGATTGGGGCCCTGCTCCAGTCGCGTCGCTGATTGCCTGAAGCGCCGCAACCTAGGAGTTTCGCAGCAGGTGGGTTAAAGTGCGCGCATGCTGCCGGCTATCTCCAGTGCACGCAGTCAGAACGCTTCGTACGCCATGCGCTCTACCTGCGCCCACTTGGACCGGTCAACGAATATACTTTGGCGCGTATCCACGAATCAATGGGCAAACCATGAAATATCGGCAAAATTTTTTTGAGCGGGTTTCAGCCATGGCAAAGAAGTTAGCATTCACGCCGAAAACTAGAGATGGCAAGAGAGAACTTTCGAGGATTGGACCATTTTGGGTCTAGTTCGACATTGGCTCAAACCAAACGTCTCTCCATCGCTTCCTTTGTAATGGCTGCCATAGGAAATTGAGCGCGGCGCCAGGCAACACAGTGAACCGGCGTTAAGTGGACTCTTAAGGGCGGCAGTTCGCAAAACGGATGAGATTTGTTTAACATCGTTGGCGAGCTAAGAATGGATGAGAGTGAGGCATTATGATCGGGATTCCCCAACGCAACGAGGCTGCCGAATACTACTTCAACTACATCGGCCGAATCAAAAGCGGCGATGTAGTGCAAGTGCTCGACGATCAGATTGCGGAGACCACCGCGTTCCTCCACGGCATTTCAGAAGAGAAGTCGCTCTACCGATACGCGCCAGGCAAGTGGAGCATACGGCAAATGTGGGGCCACGTGAACGACGCTGAGCGCGTGTTTCTCTCTCGCGCCTTGTGGTTCGCGCGCAAGCTGGAAACCGCCCTGCCGAGTTTTGATCAGGATGTCGCGGTGGGTGCGGCTGAATCTGACAAAGTGGCCTGGGCAGGGCACGTTGAAGAGTTCCAGCAGATCCGCCAGGCCAGCTTAGCCTTTTTCCGCAGCCTTCCCTCCGACGCCTGGCAGCGCCGCGGTACGGCCAGCGGAAACCCGTTTACCGTGCGGGCCATCGCTTACATTCTTGCTGGACACGTTGACCATCACGTCGCCGTGCTGAAAGAGAAGTACTTGTGAGGGGATGCCCGAGCCAGGAGGGTGGAGCAGGCCTTCAGGCCTGCGGTTAGGGCTTGAAGAATCGGCTTCAGCCCCTGCGGTAACTCCATTCCAAATCGAAGGAGCCAGTCAGCGATTACCTCAGCGGCTTAAGCCGATCGTTTTGCAGATCCTGTACGCAGGCATGAATGCCTGCTCCACCCCGCGACGGGAAAAAGCCTTGCCTTACGCCTCACCGAAGAACCCAACCAGCTGCTCGAAGAGATAGTCAGGTCTCTCTTCCGCGATCCAGTGTCCGCAGCGTTCGATGACACCGCCGCGGACGTTCTCCGCGAGCTGCTGCATGGAGAGCAAGGTCATCTGGCTGAAGCCGCGCTCGCCGCCCAGCGCCAGAACCGGCATCTTGAGTTTGTTGCGCGCGTTCTCCTGGTTGTGCTCAAGGTCGGTGAAGATGGCGCGATAGTATTCGAACCCGGCGCGCAGCCCGCCCGGCGCCGAGTAACAGCGTACGTACTCGTCAATGTCTTCTTCGCTGATGGCGGTGGGGTTGTACGCGGTGCGGTAGAACCAGGTGAGGTACGTCCGCTCGCGCCCGTTGATCAGCGCTTCCGGAAGGTCGCGCACGTAGTGAAACTGGATGTGCCAGATGCTGCGGTCAGGACGAAACGTAAGCGCTTGCTCCAATCCGGCGCCGGGAATACCGACGTCGAGGATCACCAGCTTGCGCACGTCATTGGGATGCGCGCACGCGTACGCATACGCCACCGGCCCGCCCCAATCGTGCCCGACCAGAAAGATACGCTCGAAGCCGAGCTCGCGTACCAGTTGGTAGATGTCGTCAGCCACGTTGCGCTTGTCGTAACCGGTCGCCGGCTTGGAGGAATCGCCCAGGCCGCGCATATCAGGCGCGATCACGGTGTAACGCTCGGCCAGTGCCGGAATGATTTTGCGCCACTGATACCAGGTTTGGGGCCATCCATGCAGCAACACCACAGGATCGCCTTGCCCGGCGCGTACGTAGTGCAAGCGGACGTCTTTGATCTTCGTCGTGTGATGCTCCAGCGCTCGCTGCATGTTTCTCTCTTCTTCTCCGAGCTGGAATTCTAAATCAGCGATGCGCGGTGGGAACATCCTGGCCGGCGCAAGTGTCCATTGTTCTAGCGCGCAATCAAATCATCGGCGGCTATGGCAACGCCGGCGCGACGTTAGGAGCACGTCTATGTCCATGGGGAGTGGATCGCGCAGTGGCGTGAATTCGGAAATCAACGTGACGCCGATGATCGACGTCCTGCTGGTCTTGCTCATCATCTTTATGGTGATCTTGCCGCACCATAATTGGGGTGAACGCGCTGATATCCCAGTGCGGTCCGATCGCGCGGACCCTATGCCGCCGGTAGAGCCCGTCGTGATCCAGTTGCACGACCGCGGGCCGCACAGCGTGCCCGGGCTCACCATCAATGAGCAAGAAGTCGCGTGGCCGGATTTGGACTCTAAACTTCGCGGGATCTTTGCACGCCGGATTGAACAGGTTGCCTTCCTAAAAGGCGATCCCGAAATCGACTTTCAATACGTAGCCGAGGCGCTCGATACCGCGCATCATGCCGGCGTGGACCGGGTGGGTCTGATGGGGGCGAAAGATTGATGGTGTGGCACAGGCACTCTCGCCTGTGCCGAAGTGTCCTTCGGTCAGGACGCAAGCACCGGCAGGAGTGCCGGTGCCCCACGGATGAAATTGCCCTTATGTCACATGCCCGTTGCCGCTGGCTTTGTCGCGGGCGCGCATAGTCTTCTCCACCTTCGGAATGGTGGCTCGATAGTATTCGATCAAGGTTTCCACGCGCTCAGCTTCTGACTTCATCTCCAGAATGGACTGCTTGAAATCAAGATCAACCGGCAACTCGTTGGCCAATTGAAAAGAGAGCGAGGCGTAGGTTTTTTCGACTTCCACGTGTTGCCCCAGGACTTCAAACAGCTGCTTATGCAGCTCGATGACGGTGTCCGTCTCACTCTTCGAGACTTGTGAAGGTTCGTCGTCGAAGAAAACCACTTCGCCGCGTAAAAAAGAGCGCTCCTGGTTGAGCTGGCGGACGGCAAAGCGCTGACCACCTTCGGTGGAGATATCAAGGCGTCCGTCCTCATACCTCCGGTTCACGTCGAGGATTACGGCGGTGCATCCCACTTCCGCCAGGGCGTTTTCGCGGGCGCGAACCATGCCGAAGGCGGTCTTCTGTGCCATGCACTCGGCAATCAACTCCTTATACCGTGGTTCGAAGATGTGCAACGGCAGCGGCGCTCCCGGAAACAACACCAGGTCCAGCGGAAATAGCGGCAGCAGACTCACAGCCACATTCTAGCCTCAGCCTGAGGCTTGACGGAAGCAGCGCCAGCACACTACAACGTTCATGATGAAACTCGAAGGCAAAGTAGCTGTGATTACCGGCGCTTCCATGGGAATCGGCGAAGCGATTGCCAAATTGTTCCTGAAGGAAGGCGCCAAGCTGGTTTTGTGCGCCCGCGATCTGGCACGCATGCAAGCAGCGGCGGCCAATATCGGCGGCACTGCCGACAACACGCTCTGTCTCAACTGCGACGTGAGCAAGCGCGATCAGGTGGACTCGCTGGCCGAAGCCGCGGTCCGCAGATTCGGACGTATTGACATCTGGGTTAACAACGCCGGTTTCGGGTTGAACGACTCGGTGGAGAAGATGGACATAGGTCAGCTCCGCCACATGTTCGACACCAACTTCTTCGGCATGATGGAGTGCATGCAGGCGGCCATCTCCGTGATGCGGCGGCAAGGCGGCGGCGATATTGTCAACATCTCCTCGGTCTCCGGGCATATTGCCACGCCTTATATGGGCGGCTACGGCGCCACCAAACATGCCATGCAGGCCATCGGCATGGCGGCGCGCATGGAACTCAAACGCCACAACATCAACGTGGTTACGGTGTGTCCGGGCTACATCTCGACCGACTTCGCCAAGAACATGATGAAAGGCAGCCAACCGGAACGCGTCGGCGCGTCGGTGCGTTACGGTGTGGGCGCGGACGTGGTGGCGCGCGACACGCTGAAAGCCATGCTCAAGCGCAAACGCCAGGCGGTGACGCCGTGGTTCTACTGGATCTTCATCAAGCTTTACCAGAACGCGCCCGGGCTGGTGGAGAGCAGGATCCGTAAGGCCATGCGGCCGACGTCAGAAGTGCTGGCCGAGGTACAGGCAAAGAGCCAAAGGTAGCGTCCTGGAGATTCCTCAGGGCAAAGTCTGAGGATCATGCTTTGGGTTGTACATGAACGCGGCACGTATCTTAATCTCATCATGCTTGATCGTGTTCCACAGGGGCAAAGGCTGAGATTCCTGGACCGCCTGCAGCGCCGCCTTGTCCATCTGATCGTCGCCGCTGGAAGCCTCGAGAGTGATGTCGGTGATTGAGCCATCCCGGTGGATGGCAAAGATAACGTACGCCGTCCCGCGCTTGCCGTCTTTGAGCGTCCCCCACCGGGTGCGCTTTGCTTTGGCAATTTGGGGCATAAGCGCGTTCCAATGTCTCTGGATGGTGGGGTACAGTTTCTGGCGAAAGAACTGCTTTGCGGCAAATCCATCCGGGCCGGACAACAACTTGCGATCCACGGGACCGACCTCAGGTTGGTCATCCTTTGCTTTCGATTCGTCGGGTTCGGAAGCGGGCGTGGAGTGCGGCGCTGGCACGTTGGCAGGGATATGAAATGGATTAGGTGTTGCCTTAGGCTCCGGGGCTGACGGGAGAGCCTGTTGTGCGAAGAAGAAAACTGCGGCGGTGAGTGCCGGGATCATGGCAGGTCTAATTCCTCCAGCATTCCTGACATTTCTTGCAGTGCGTGCTGGTTGCCGGCGCGTTTTGCGGCTTCAATTCCGTCGGCCAGCATCTTCTTGGCTTCGGCCGTCCGGCCAGCGCGTTCCAAAGTTTGCGCGGCCATGAAGTAGCCGTTGGTGTAGTCGGGATGAAGTTCCAGCAGCTTGCTGAACTGTTCGAGCGCGGCCTCGGTCTGGCCCAGACGCGCATGTTCCATGGCCAGGCCATAGCGGGCGAAGGCGTCGCCGGGGTTTTGCTTAAGGAATTGGGCCAGCAGCTCCAGGCGGTTGGTGTCATCCATAGAAAAACAAATTTTACACAAACCGGAGCCCGCCCACTAAGATGAAACCACTGTGGCGTGTCCTTACTTTTTCCCGAAGGAAAGATGTGTCACCGTGGCCTGGGCCTTTCCGGGTCGCTTGCCGCTGGGCGCGGGTTTTTGCGGGACGTGCCGTGCCGCTGGTGAAGCAACGGACGTCGTTCCTGATGACGCCGCCTTGAGAGACTCCTGCAACCTGGGCCACGCCCACGGCTGCTCGCGCATGCCGGTTGACCGCCGCGCTGATTCCGTCCGCTTGGCTGTGGCGAAGGATCTGGGCGAGCGCATTGTCTTGAACTACGTCTATGACCTCGATCATCTGCCGGTAGAGCACGGGCAGCTTGAATATAACTGCGCCACACAAAGCTGGCTCTTCGCTGCGCCTGACGCCTGCCTGCAACGCCAGGCGGAATGTTATCTCGCGGTGTACCTGGAGCGGCGCCCGCGACCGGTCCTTGCGGCGGCTACGAGGTAATTCCGGAAGCCTGCATTTCGAGGGGAGCATCTTAAGGACATGACGACGACTTCACACGACGGCCAAAGCCTGGCTCCGCGCGCGGTGCGGGAATCCCAGTCGCAGATGGCGGAAGTGGTCCTGCCCAACGACGCCAACCCCCTGGGCAACCTGCTTGGCGGACGGCTCATGCACCTTATGGACATCGCCGCCGCCATGGCCGCGCATCGCCATGCTCGCAGCTACGTGGTTACCGCTTCCATGGACCACATCGACTTCCTGCTGCCGGTACATATTGGCGACCTGCTGATTCTTAAATCGTCGGTCAACCGCGCGTTCAATACTTCCATGGAAGTCGGCGTGAAGTGTTGGGTGGAAAACTACATTGCCGGGACTACCCGCCACGTGGCTTCAGCCTATTTGACGTTTGTCGCAGTGGACCAGCACGGACGCCATCACCAGGTGCCGCCGTTGATTGCCGAGACTGACGAGGAGAAGCGGCGCTATCAGGACGCAGGCCGCCGCCGCGAGCTGAGGAAGCAGGAGCAGGAGAGAAGGAAGGCTAAGATCGGGTGAGCTTTTTCTGAAATCCCGAGCAAAGCGAGGGATCCCTATTGCCTTCAAGGATGCTCAGGGTATAGGGATCCCTCGCTACGCTCGGGATGTGACAAGCGTCTCAAGCGGGCAAGCGGAGTCGCGCTCGCACGCCGCCCAGCGGAGAGTCTTCCAGCAAGATCGTACCGCCGATGAAGCGGCGCCCGGCTCGGGGCTGGGACTGGCAATCGTCCGCGATCTCGCCGAACTCTAGTTCTGCACGCCTCGGCCTTGAGCGAGGTTGCAGCTCAAAATGGGACGAAAAACCAACGGGTGACAGTTGGATTGCAGCGGAGGTTTGAGATCACCGGATCACCCGATCGCCAGATCACCCGATTCTTTTCCCTCCCGTATAATAAAAGTTTACCTATGGCACACGGACATCCACATGGACCGGGAGCTCAGCAGCAAGGCCCATTTCCCCTGCCCGGGGTCAACAACATCATCGCCGTTGGGTCAGGGAAGGGCGGCGTAGGAAAGACCACCATCGCCGTGAACCTGGCGGTGGCGCTGGCCAAGATGGGATACCGCACCGGCCTGCTTGACGCCGACGTGTACGGTCCCAACGTCCCTTTAATGATGGCCACAAACCAGCAGCCGCGGGTCATCAATGAAAACCTGATCGAGCCTTTGCAGAATTTCGGCGTGAAGCTGATCTCGGTGGGCTTTCTCAATCCTGGTGACAAGGCCATCGTGTGGCGCGGGCCCATGCTTCACCAGATCATCCGCCAGTTTTTGCAGCAAGTGGTTTGGGGGCAACTGGATTATCTGGTAGTCGATCTGCCGCCGGGCACCGGCGACGTGGTAATCTCGCTGTTCCAGACCGTGCCGCTGACCGGCGCGGTGGTGGTCTCAACCCCTTCAGACGTGTCTCTCCAGGACGGCCGCAAGGCCATTGAAATGTTCCGCACCGCGCGCGTGGACATCCTGGGCCTGGTCGAGAACATGAGCGTCTTCGTCTGTCCGCATTGCCACCACGAGATCGACATTTTCTCCAAAGGCGGCGTCAAGCGCACCGCTGAACAGTTCGGCGTTCCTTTCCTGGGCTCGATCGAGCTCGATCCTGACATCCGCAAGGGCGGCGATAGCGGTAAACCTGCGGTACTCGAAGGCGAGAACTCTCCCCACGCCAAATCGCTCTACGACTTCGCCAAGCAGGTCATCATGCGCGTGGAAGAAGTGAAGCGCAGCGCTCCAGGCGACGTAATTCAGGTGCAATAGAGCAAGTCGCAGTTAGCTCAACCGCAAGCAAACCGCGCGACACGGGAACCTTGAGACGCCGTCAGTGTCAAAAGACAGTGTGTCCTTCGTGGAGCCGATCTAATAGTGTTTCTGCCCTGGCCAACGTCAAGAAGACTATGATGAGCCGTGGAGGCGGCGTCATGCGATCTTTTGCGCTGGTGCTGGTAGCTCTGGCCGCGGCCACCTGCGCCTCCGGCCAAACCGCGGAGCCCTGGACAGAAGTTAACTCGCCTCATTTCAGCGTGGTCACTGACGCCGGCGAAAAAGCCGGCCGTGAAGTGGCAGTGCATTTTGAGCAGATGCGCGAAGCTTTTGCTCAGCTGCTGCTGGCCGGCGGCAAGATGCAGTCAAGTCCGGTGCGCATCATCGCCTTCCGCCACAAGCACGCCATGAATGATTTTGGCCTGCGGCTGGACCAACGCGAATCCCACGCCCAGCGAATTGTAGATAGCGGGGACGTGGTGGAAGAACTGGACGCAGTTTTGGAGCCGGCAACCCACCGTATTTATCGGATCGTGGGCGACCAAAGTGTAAAAGAAATCTACCTGCACAGCGAAGACCAGGACTACGTGTTGATCAACCTCGGCGACCGGAGCGACTGGAAAACCATTCGCCATGAGTATGCGCATCGCCTGCTGGAAAGGAATTTTGCTCCACTGCCGCGCTGGTTCGCGGAAGGCGTGGCGGAGTACTACTCCACCGCCCGGATAGGCAAGAACAAGGTCATGCTGGGCAAGTTGCCAAAACCGACGGCGGCGGCTGCGAGGAACAATCCTTGGATACCCGTAGCTGCGCTCTTCAGCGCCGGAGAAGGCGGTCAGGAGATCAGCGACCACGGCGCTTTCAATTTGGAGTCATGTCTGGTCTTCGATTACCTGATCAGGACCAACAAGCTTGGCCAAGCGTACAGCTATTCTCAGTTGTACCGCCAGAATACGCCGGTAGGTGATGCCATCCAGCGCGCCTTCGGCATGAGTTCGGCGGAACTGGACCGGCAAGTGCAGAGCCACGGAAGGCAACTTGCTTCCATGTCCCTGGCTGTCGAGAAGCCGTCAGAAGTATTTCCTGTCTCACCGGTTGCACCGCTGGCGGTTGCGGCCATGCTGGCGGATGTCCACCTGCATGAGCCGGGGTACCACAAGACAGCCGTCAAGGAGTTGAACGGTGTACTCGAGAAAGATCCGGGAAACTCCGCCGCCCTGCGCGGGCTGGCGCTCGACAAATACCGCAAGTTCGACATTGACGGAGCCATGGACCTGCTGCGTCAAGCCTTGAAAAGAAATCCCGATGACTGGCTGGCACACTACTATCGCGCGCGAATCATGCGCAAGCGCGATGATCCCTTCCAGGTCAAGGAACTGGAGAAGGAAGCGCGCGAGGTTGTACGTTTGAATCCTGACTTTGCCGAGGGCTATGGCATGCTGGGATCTGCCCTGGCGTCGCAAGGGAAAAACCGCGAAGCGGCCGCGGCCTTCGAAACCGCGCGCAGCTTGGAACCCAGCGATGACGTCCATGCCGCTAATCTGGCTTTGGTTTATCTGGCGCTCGACCGCCGGCAGGAAGCCCGCGAGATTCTTGTGGGACTGCAGAATAGCAAAGACCTCCGCTTCGCCAATCTGGCGCAAAGTTACTTGAAGTCTGGCGCTGCGCCGGAGGTCAAGATGCCGCGGTAAGCTTTTAGCACTCTCGGAGCCCAAGTGCCATCTTGACCTTGCGGGCCAAACTTCCTACAATCTAAAGTGTGGGAAGTGTCGGCGTCTCATGATAAGTTATTGTAAATAAATAACTTAATGACGAGCATTTATGCCAAGCCCAGGACAAATCGGGCCCCGCGAGCGGGAGATCCTCACCGCCATTGTTGAGACCTACATCTCCACAGGTGAGCCGGTAGGATCGCGTACACTCTCGCGCCAGAACAAAGACGGGCTGAGTCCGGCGACCATCCGCAACGTCATGGCCGACCTGGTGGACGCTGGGTTCCTCGACCAGCCGCACACTTCGGCGGGCCGCGTGCCCACGGCGCAAGCGTATCGCTACTACGTGGACCAGATTTCCGGCCAGGCCACGGTATCGCCGGCCGACCAGGACCTCATTTCTGAGACGCTGCAAGGGACGGTAGACATTCAGGAGTTCATGCAGCGCACGTCCCATGTGCTCTCACTGGTTTCGAGCAGCGTCGGCGTGGCCATCGCCAACATTGGGCCAAAGAACGCTTTGGATCACGTTTATTTTTCCCGCCAGGGCGAGAAAAAAGTCCTGGCTGTGGTGGTGACGCGCTCCGGCGTGGTCCACGACCGCATGATGCGTCTGGAACAGGACTTGATCCAGACCGACTTAGACACAGCCGCCAACTACATCAATGAAAATTTTCGCGGCTGGACTATCAGCAGCATGAGGGTGGAACTGGCGCGGCGCATCGCGCAAGAGCGGAGCGAGTACGACCGGCTGATGAAGAGCCTGGAAGAGCTCTACAAGAGCGGGGCTCTCGCCGCCAGTGAACCAGGCAGAAACATTTTTGTAGAAGGTGTATCTAATCTTGTAGCCAACGAGCAGGACCGCGAACGCCTGCGCGAACTGCTGAGGACGCTGGAAGAGAAAGAGCGCGTCGCGGAGCTGCTGGGCGCGTATCTGGACACGCGGCAGGAAGCCGTGCGGGTGGTCATTGGCCTGGAAGAAGCCGTGCCCGAGATGCGTAACTTCGTGCTGATCGGAGCGCCCGCCCGAGCGGGCGGTGAAATGCGCGGATCGCTGGCCGTAATCGGCCCCACGCGCATGGATTACCAGCACACCATAACCGCGGTGTCATACATCGCGCAGCTTTTTGACAAGCTGCTGAATGAGAACTCGTGAAGAAGATTCCAATCCGAAGACCAGGTGCAGTAGACATGGGCAAGACCAACGGAAAAGCCGATATTCGTGTTGAAGACAAGCGTCACAGAGCGGACCTGGAGCATGAGCTCCCGCCCGCCGATCCCAGCGACGGTTTTGAAGAAAGCGTGGCCGGCGCGCCGGAATCGCAGAGCGCTGCGGTGATTGAATCTCCGGCGGAAGCCGAGCTGAAGAAGCTGCGCGAGGAGCGCGACATGCTATTCGACCGGCTGGCGCGTCTCCAGGCTGAGTTCGATAACTATCGCAAGCGGGCTGCCAAGGAAAACTCCGACTTCCGCGATTTTGCCGTTGCCGACGCCGCTCGCGCGTTGCTGCCGGTGATCGACAATCTGTCTTTGGCGCTTAAGAACGCGGCTGCCAGTCCCGACGACTTTCGCAAAGGCGTGGAGTTGATTTACAAGCAACTCGAGGCAGCGCTCGAAAAATTGAACGTCCAGCGCGTACCGGCGCAAGGCGAGCCGTTCGATCCCCGCGTTCATCAGGCCATTGAAGTTGTGGAGAGCGACGAAGTTCCTGACCATCATGTGCTGGAAGAATTGCAGCCGGGTTACCGTATCAAAGACCGGCTGCTGCGTCCGGCGATGGTCAGAGTGGCAAAGGGCAAAAAGTAGGGCCGAACCAAACAACCACGGAGGCACGGAGATTTGGCGGAACAGCGCGATTACTACGAAGTTCTGGGTTTGACTCGTGCCGCCTCGGCGCAAGAGATCAGGGACAATTTTGAGAAGTTGGCTGCGGTCCTGGCGGCGAAGGGCAAGCCGCAGAACATTGGCGAGGTCGAAGAAATGAGATCGCTCGCGACTGCGTACCGCGTACTCTCAGACACCGATAAACGGGATCGTTATGACCGGTTGGGTCACGGTTTCATTGGCGACCAGGAAAACAAACTCGCCAGCGAACGAGACAAGCTGGACGAATTGCTGAGACGATTTGAGGAACTCTACGAAGGCTGGGGATCAACACCCCCTGTGATCTATTGAGGTAATTTTGGCGACACAGGCAAAACGCGATTACTACGAAGTTCTGGGCATCGCCCGCTCGGCCAACGAGCAGGAGATCAAGAGCGCTTACCGCAAGGCGGCCATGCAGCACCACCCGGACCGCAACCCGGGCGATCCGCATGCCGAGGAGAAGTTCAAGGAATGCACCGAAGCTTACAGTGTGCTGATTGACGGCGAGAAGCGGCAGCGCTATGACCAATTCGGCCATGCCGGGGTAAACGGTGCAGGCTTCAGCGGCTTTGATCCTTCGGCCTTCGGCGATTTCAGCGACATTTTCGGCGACATCTTCAGCGACCTGTTCGGTGTGAACATGGGCGGAGGACG
>DATFXI010000305.1:0-15404 GCA_035316085.1 Candidatus Angelobacter sp. | reverse complement strand
AGCGCACCCGCGCCTTTCCACATGACCGGAGGAAGCTTCGGTCTCCAGATCGGCGTGCAGGGTGTGGATCTGGTGATGATGGTGATGAATGATCGCGGCATGCAAGCGCTGCTTTCCAGCAAATTCAAGCTGGGCGCTGATGCTTCCGCCGCCGCTGGGCCTGTGGGACGCCATGCCGAAGGTTCTACCGACTGGAAGCTGCGCGCAGAAGTGCTGACTTACTCACGCGCCCGCGGCCTTTTTGCCGGCGTGACCGTGAACGGCTCGTCCGTCACGCAAGATGACGACGCCACGCGTGAGCTCTATGGCCGAATGATTCCGTTCCGCACCATTCTTACGGGTGCCGTGGCGACGCCGCAGGGAGGCGAACCTTTCGTCGCCGCCGTGCGTAAAGCCACCGGCCACGAAGGTAAGTACGCGTCCACGCCGGCCAAGCCGCCGGCAGCCCCAGCCCCGAGCGCACCAAGCTCCAGTGCTCCGGCAAACTCTCAAGCTCCGGCTCCTCAAGTCCAGCCGGTTTCGGCGCCTGCGTCGGCTGAACCAGCTCCGGCTACACCGCCGGCTCCGTCAGAGAAACCGTCGCCTGCAGCCTCACCCACCCCGCCGCCACTTGGCTAATCAATGAGTGTGGTTGTGTTTATGCGTGTGCGGCGTGGTTTCTTTGCCATGCTCGTGGGTGTGTTCGTGTTCTTCAGCTCCTTCTTTATATACGGCCGGAGGGCCTAAGCTGCCTTTGGGCGGCAGGTGGCGGATGAAGCGAACGATCTTCCACATCTCGTCGTCCTCGAGAATGCCTTTCCATCCCGGCATACCTGACGGCCCAATGCCGTTCTCGATGATCCATTTCAACTGGCCGTCGGCGTAATCCTGCACATCTTTCGTCGAGAGGTCGGCTACCGGCGGAGCCATCTTGGCGGCAAACGGCACGCCGGTGTTCTGGCCGTCGAGCCCGTGGCAAATCTGGCAATGATGCTGGAAATGTTCGCCGCCTTCCTTAGCGGCTTCCGGCGTATCGGGCACGGGATTCTTCCAATCTTTTCCGCCCACTGTGACCACGTGCTTGATCTCTGTGGCCGCGGACCTTTCCATTTTGCCGGGCTCGCTTGCCTTGCAGCCGGCGAAGGTCAACGCGATGATGGTGGCGCTGATCGGGATAGATGATTTCATGGGTCGTTCTCCTTCGTCCCTATAACCATTTTCACAGATCGTTTGTTCCCTGCGCCCGCAAATCGTCTATTTTTCGAGCCCGCCTTGCACAGGTGGCAAGGTCATTCCCAGGGGATTGAATCTACTTTGGTCCGGTGACTGGAGGCATCGGCTGCTCACGGCGCGAGCTGCCGTCGTCCCCTTTCCTGTCGCCGATGTCGGTTTCACGCAGGAACGGCGAAGGTTTGGGCATGGGTCCGCGCAGGCCCTTCTTCAGGTTTTTGAGTACGTCATCCTTATCCAGGTTGTAGTCGCGTGCCAGCCGTGTCAGGGCCAACGTAACAATGTCAGAGTGGTGAATGTCCTCCGTCCCCTGATGGCGCTTCACGTCCAGCCATAGCTTGTGCACCAAATGGACGTCTTCGCTTTTCATGGTCGGCGTGTGCGGGCCGATACGGAAAGTCTCGACGGAGTTGTCGTCATGTACCACCTGGAAGACAAACTGACGTTTCGGGTCGGGCATTGCTTCCCACGCCTGGCCCAGGCGGAAGGCTTGCTCTTCTCCCGTCATTTTGCTGGAAAGTCCGGAAACCACGGCTGATGACTCGATGGAATTGGCAGTCTGCGCGATGGCGGAAAAGACATCGCGGGCCGGAACCACCAGCAGGGAAATAGTTTTGCCGTAGCTCTCGGCTACGGAGACAGCTTTGGTGAAAAGTGTCTGCTCGTAATCACTGAAGATCTGTTCCATGGCCAGGTTGTACTCAGCGCTGCCGTACCCGGTGAGCCGGGCCTCCATGACCACGATGTCCTGCTCGTGAGTATCAGTGTGGCCCAACACCCACTTCAGGTGGCTAAGAGTGTTGTAGTCGCGCACCGTGACCAGCACGTTTTCAGGGCGCACCTGCACCTGATCGCGGCCGATGGTCTCTTGTTGCACAAGCTGAAAGTGCTCTTTCATCTGTGCCTCGGCGTGGGCGAATTTGCGCTTATTCACCCGTTCGGAAACCGAGAAGATGAAGAAGAACACGATCGAAAACGTCAGCCCGGCTACCGTTGCCACCTCTTTGGTGAAGAGATTGACCACTGCGGTCGCGAGCAGGACCAGATGCACAGAGAGTAGCCCGACAGGCACTTCAACTTTCCCAATCTTGATGTTAGGCGGTACCCGCCAGCCGCGTTCGCCGTGATACTTGAAGCGCAACACCAGCATCGCCAGGCTGTTGAAGGTGAAACTCCATATCACACCGAAAGCGTAGGCCTCACCCAGGACATACACATTGCCGCGGCTTGCCAGAATGGTGAGCACTTGCAGACCCACGATCAGATTTACGATCCGATAACTGGTGCCGTACTTTTTGTGGGGACGGCGGAACCAGTCGGTGAGGACGCCGTCCTCTGAAACCCGGTTGAGCACGCCATTGGACCCGATAATTGACGTGTTGATGGCTCCGGAAAGAATCAGGAACCCTACTACTACCACGAATAGCCGGAAAGCCAGTTTCAGCGCATGTGGACCCACCATGTACATGGCCATGCCGGCAATGAGGTTGTCTTTGTAAATCGGAACCCGGACGCTGTCGGGAATGATCATGACTGCCAGCAGCGAACCAATTCCAGTGAACACGAAACTGAACACGGCGATGACCAGTGCCGCACGTTTCAAATTACGCAGCTTCGGACTGGCGATTTCGCGGTTGACCTGGGCCAGAGATTCTTCGCCGCTCATAGCCAGAACAGAGTGGCCGAAGGCGATCAGGATCCCGAACAGTCCAAAGGATTTGGCCAGATCGGTGTTCTTCAAGAATCCCAACGCTTCCTCGCTGAAGTGCAGGTTCGACGGAATGGGCCAAGGCGGTAAAGGGGAGCCGTTGCGGAACACGGTATAAATCGCCCAAACCATCAGGATGACTACCATGACCGTCGTGATCTGCATGACACGCAGAGCCTTGTCGCTGGATTCTTCGATGCCCTTGATGTTCTCCCACCAGTAATAAAGAGTGACCAGCAGGGCAAACACTGCGGCCGCGTAGTTCTCGTTGATGTGAAGCGGCTGGCCGTGGGTCATGGCATGCACGGCGCGGGGGATCCAGCCGTGCTGGTCGGCGGCCAGAAAGAGTTCGTTCATCAAGCCGGCAATATATTGCCCGGCGGATACTCCGGAGATCGGCCCGGTGAGAATGTAGTCGAACATCAGAGCTGAAACGCTGATCTTGGCAAAGGTCCCGCCCAGGGCTTCCTTGACCACGCGGTAGACGCCGCCGCGCGTGAACATGGAACAGCTTTCCACGTAAACCGAACGCACCGCGAAGGCAAAGAGCATAACCCCCAGGATGAACCAGGGAGCTGCCTTTCCCACCGCCTGCTCGGCAATGCCGCCCGCGTAGAACGCCGAAGAACCCAGATCATTGAGAACGATGGCCGCAGCCCGCCAGAAGGAGATGAAGGTCAGCATCACCGAGGTTGCGACGACGATTCGAACCCGGTTCGATTGTGGCGGGACAGCTCCTGAAGCTGCTGGCATGTTTAAAATAAAATGGCCGCTTCGGGGGCCGTGCTAGACCCTCGAGTCCTTTTCCATTCTGCTATGATCCACGCCGCCTGGGTCCTCTTCCAGCATGCTCTGAGCTGTCTTAAACGCTGTGATGATGATCACCGGCACAGCGCCGATCAGGCCCGCAAAAAAAAGAACCTTGAACACGGGCAATATATAGTGGACCAGGAAGTTCACGATTGCCATTGTATTCCCGGGCACCGGGGGAATCAAAGGCAGCGCCGCTTTGCTAGAATTCCTTGCGGTGCGCACCATTCCAGTTCGAGCTTGGGTTCTGGCCCTTTTGTCCAGCGGGCTCGCAATCCTGATTTTCCCCAAGACTTCCTTTTACTTCCTGAGCTGGGTCGCTCTGGCGCCTCTGCTCTACGCGCTGCTGCGCGGCCGCGGGGGCGCCGGCGAACTTGTAGATACCGAAGGCCGCACGCTGCGCCCATTCAGCGTCTGGCAAGGCTTCCTGCTGGGATGGTTCAGCGGCGTGGCTTGGTATATCGGCATGTGTTACTGGATTTTTCCCGTGATGCACGGTTACGGCCAGATAGATACATTCTCCTCCGCGCTGATCACCCTGGCTTTCTGTCTGATCATGGGGCTGCACCACGGCGCTTTCGGGTTTTTTGTAGTGTTGGTCGCGCGCCAGTCTTCCTTGGGGAACCGGCGTCCACTCCTGCTGGCGCCGTTTTTTTGGGTTGCCATTGAATTCTTCCGCGAGCGCGTTACGCCCGTACCTTGGGAGCCGCTGGGCAATAGCCAGGTGGATAACATTCCGTTCGCCCGCATCGCCCAGCTCACCGGCGTCTACGGACTCTCCTTTGCCATCGTGGTGGTGAACTCGGCCTTCGTCGCCGCCATGTTGATGCGCGGCAGGCAACGGCGTAATTTGCTGTTGACAGCTCTTGCCGCCGCCATCGCGTTGCAGGTCGGCGTGCTGGCCAAGCCCGCGCCTGCTCCCGCTGCGCGCGAAGCCGTGTTGTCGCAGCACAACCTGGCAGTGCCTGACGCGCCCTGGACCCGGGCTTACTATGACCGCACCATCGCTGAGTTGGCGGAGTTGAGCGTGAGCGCTTCACCACAGCATCCGCCAGGCAATCCGGGGCTTATCGTCTGGCCAGAATCGCCCGCGCCTTTCGTCGTGGGCGACCGTGGATTTCAAACTTGGCTTGCCGAGATTGCCAAGAGCACCAATTCCTATTTGGTCATCGGCAGTACGACCCTGGAGCCGGAAGTGAACGGCCACTCGCCGGGGTCCCCGGCGCGCGCTTCGCGCGACGGGGTGGAGGCGCCGATGTACAACTCGGCGCTGGTAGTGGATCCCACCGGCCATCCCCTGGGACGCTACGACAAAGTCCATCTGGTTCCGTTCGGTGAATATGTTCCGCTGCGCAGTCTGCTGTTCTTTGCCGGCAAGCTCACGCGCGAGGTCGGAGATTTCTCCCGCGGCACGGAACGCCTGGTCTTTGACTTGAACGGCGCGCGCGTAGCAGTGTTCATCTGCTACGAATCCGTTTTTCCGGGGGAAGTGCGTCAGTTTGCCGGCAATGGGGCCCAGGTACTCATCAACATTTCTGACGACGGCTGGTTCGGCGAAACCGGCGCGTCGCTACACCACCTGCAAATGGGGCGGATGCGCGCGGTGGAGAACCATCGCTGGGTGTTGATTTCGACCAACAGCGGAATCACGGCTTCGGTCGATCCAGACGGCCGCGTGGTCAAGCAGGCGCCGCGTAACGTCCGCACCGCCCTGGTAGCGCCGTTCAACTTGGAATCCGAAGTCACTTTCTACAGCCGCTTTGGCGACGTGTTTGCCTGGATATGTGTGGTAATCTCAATCTTAGCGGTCGTGGTGCGCTGGCGCTTCAAAGCCCGCACCCTGATTGAAGCCCCCACAACCTAAGTGACTTATGGTGGAAGAACTGGAACGCGAATACTCAGCCGTCCGTGACAAGGTCGCGGACCTGCGGAGCTATCTTTGACGCGCCCTCCCTCCGCGCGCAGCTAAACGAAATCGAGAGGCAGCTTGCCGATCCCGGCGTGTGGTCTGACCAGGCGCGCTCGCAGCAACTCAACCGCCAGCGGCGCCGCCTGGAAAGCGAGCTTGCCAAGGACGAGGACTTGGTCCGGCGCGCAGGTGACATCGCCGCCTACTTTGACCTGGCACGCGAAGGTGAAGCTGTGGTCGACGATCTTAAGAAAGAGATCGATGGGCTGCGCGAGCTCGCCGAGAAACTGGAAACCGAGACTCTCCTCTCCGGCGAGAACGATGCCCGTAACGCCATCGTGACTATCCATCCCGGCGCCGGTGGAACGGAGTCGCAAGACTGGGCGGAGATGCTCTTGCGCATGTACTTGCGGTGGGCCGAGCGTCAGGGTTTCGCCACGGAGATCCTCGAGAACCAGCCGGCGGAAGAAGCCGGCATCAAGTCCGCTACTTTCACCGTCAACGGCGACTACGCCTACGGTCTGCTCACCAGCGAGATCGGCGTGCACCGCCTGGTGCGTATCTCGCCCTTTGACCAGCAGAGCCGGCGGCACACTTCCTTTGCCAGCGTTTTTGTTTCACCGGAAATCGACGACTCCATTCAGATTGAGATCAAGCCGGAAGACATTCGCACGGACACTTACCGTTCCGGCGGCAAAGGCGGCCAGCACGTGAACACCACGGATTCCGCAGTGCGCATCACGCATTTCCCCACCGGAATTGTGGTGGCTTGCCAGAACGAGCGCTCGCAGCACAAGAACCGCGAAAAGGCCATGAAGATCTTGCGCTCCAAGCTGTACGAATTTGAGCTGGAGAAAAAACGCGCTGCCACCCAGAAACTGGAAGACTCCAAGCTGGATATTGATTTTGGCTCGCAAATACGCTCTTATGTTTTACATCCCTACCGTTTGGTGAAAGACCATCGCACCAAAACGGAAGTGGGGGATGTGGACCGCGTTCTGGATGGCGACCTGCGGGCGTTTATCCGGGCATACCTGCTGGCGCGGAGGAATCAGGGATAGTCTCTAGCGGTTTGGAGCGCAGCGACATTTAGCAAGGACGCTTCGCGGCGAGGCCCTGGGGGCCGCCGAGCTGCGTGCGTCAGGAGCGGAAGGAATATTCCCGAAGCCTGAGGCTCCAGCGGTTTGGAGCGCAGCGACATTTGGCAAGGACGCTTCGCGGCGAGGCCCTGGGGGCCGCCGAGCTGCGTGCGTCAGGAGCGGAGGGAATACTCCCGAAGCCTGAGTCTCTAGCGGTTTGGAGCGCAGCGACAGTAAATAAAGACCATGTCTTCTCTCTTTGACCAGATCAAGAGTAACGCCGTGCCCGCAAACGTGGTGCGCGCCGCAGCCAAGGGAGCACTTCCGGTGCCTCCAGCGGAGATGCTTGAGATCATGGTGTTCCTCACGCACAATCCGGTCTTTGGCCAGGAAGCCAAAATGACGCTTGCGGCCTGGGACCTGGAGGCTACCAGGAAGGTGGTGGGAGATCCGGCAGCGCCGCCGGCAGTGCTCGGTTATTACTGGACGGAGACCAACCGCCGTCCCGCTCTCATGGCAGCTCTGATTGAGAACCCCGCTATCTCCGAGACGTTGTTGATGGAAGCCGCCGCTAGTGGCAGCCGCGAGCTGGTTGCGCTCCTGCTGGCCAGTCCCCGGGTGCGCCATTCGCCGGCGATTGCCGAGGCGATGGCGGAAAACCCTGCGTTTACTTCGCAGGAGCTTGAGGAGTTGCGCGCAGCTTCCAGCGCCGCGCAGCAGCCGGAACCGGCAGCTGTGGAAGTGCAGGCAACCACGCAGGAAGATGAAGAGGCGGAGGCAGCCCACCAGGCTTGGTATCAGAAGTATTCGAGCGAGATTGCTGCAGAAGAAGGCCAAGCCTACACGCCTGTCGGCGGAGAAGATGAGAGCCCGAGGAAACCTCAACCTGACGCGGAAGCCTCAGCCGTCGCGGAGACTGCATCGGCGTCTCTCACGGCAGCTGCCCTTGGCAGCGCGGCCAAAGCCCAGGCTGCCCGCGAAGATGAGAAGAAAATGTCGGCGCTGCAGAAGGTCGGGAAAATGAATCCTGCCGAGCGCGTGAGAGCCGCCTTTATCGGTGGACGCGACGAGAGGCTCATTCTGATCCGCGACGCTGCCAAAGTCGTACAGAACGCAGTGCTGGCGTCACCCAAGTTGACGGATCCCGAGGTGGAAGCTTTTGCGTCCGCCAAGAACGTCCACGAAAACGTGCTGCGCGAGATCGCGCGTAATCGGCGATTCATGAAAAACTACAACGTCGGGCGAAACCTGGTGAACAATCCCAAATGCCCGCTGGACCTCTCGCTCACTCTGGTCAGAAACCTTATGATTTTTGACTTGAAGAGCTTGCGCAACAACAAGAATGTGCCCGAGACTCTTCGCCAGGTCGCGTTCAAGCTCTACCGGGAAAAGACCGGACCCTCCAAAGAGATCAAACGCAATACGTGACCGGCATCACGCGCGCTTGCCCCCACAATTCCCTTACAATGTGAGAGCGTTCGGAGGCCCACGTGAACCTGACTCCTGCAGACGAAATCGGCCAACTGCTCAAGAGCGCGAAGACCATCGCTGTAGTCGGCCTATCCAATAGCCCGCTACGCCCCAGCCACGGCGTTTCGGCTTACATGCAGAGCAACGGCTACCGCATCATTCCTGTAAACCCGTCCATTAAAGGTGCGCTGGGGGAGAAAGCCGTGGCGTCGCTGTCTGAGGTCAAAGAGAAAATTGACATCGTGGATGTTTTTCGCCGCTCCGAGTTCGTTCCCGAAGTCGTAGACGAAGCCATCCGGCTCAAAGTCCCGGCGATCTGGATGCAAGAAGGCGTAGTGCACGAAGCCGCGGCCGCCAAAGCCCGCGCTGCAGGTATCTTTGTGGTGATGGACCGCTGCATACTGAAGGAACACCGCGCAAGGTTTCGCTAGGAGCCCTACTTCGCGGCAGCCTGAGGATGACTTTGAATCTGCTCACAGCCTTTGGACTCCTCTCCGTCTCAGCGATGATGGTTTTCTATGCGATGGAGAGACGTAGCCGCTGGTTCATCCTGGCCTTTGCCGGTTCGTGCCTCCTGGCTTCCGTCTACGGATTTCTGCAAGGCGCATGGCCATTCGGGATTGTGGAAGGTGCATGGTCGCTGGTGGCGCTGCGGCGATGGTGGTTGGCGCGGCCCGTGGTCTAAGCGCCCGGCAACTATCTCTTCTTGCTCGGATCTTTGGCTTCGGCTTTCCTGGCTGCATCGCGCAATCGCCGGATCTCTTCCAGCCGCTCCGCCAGCATCCTCTCGCGCCCTTCGCTGGTGGGATGGTAATAGGTGCGCCCGCGCAGGTTGTCCGGCAGGCATTCCATATCCGCGACTTTCTGTTCCAGATCGTGAGCGTACTGGTAGCCCTTGCCATAGCCAACCTGTTTCATCAGCCTGGTTACTGCGTTGCGGATGTGCAACGGCACCGGCTCGGCCGAAGTCCGCTCCACGTCTTCAAGAACCGCGCCATATGCCATATAAAGCGCATTGGACTTTGGTGCCAGCGCCAGATACGCGACAGCCTGGGCTAGCGCCAGATTGCCTTCCGGCAACCCGAGAAAATCAATCGCGTCTTTGGCCGCGAGGCAAAGATTCAACGCTTCCGGCGCGGCCAGGCCGATGTCTTCAGAAGCCATGCGCACGACGCGGCGCGCGATGTACAGCGGGTCTTCGCCGGACTCGAGCATTCTGCCCAGCCAGTAGAGCGACGCATCCACGTCGCTGTTGCGCACCGATTTGTGGAGAGCCGAAATCAGGTTGTAGTGCTCTTCGCCCGACTTGTCGTATAGCAGGATTTTTTTCTGCAGCGTGTCTTTAAGGATGGCGTCGGTGATCTCGCCGTGTTCGCCGGCGGTGGCCGCTGCGACTTCGAGCACGTTATAGGCCACGCGCGCGTCACCGCTCGAGTACACGGCAATCTGCTGCAAGATTTCATCGGCCGCGCGAACTGCCATTTTGCCTAGTCCACGCTCGCTGTCCTTGAGTGCACGCTGCAGAAGGCCAACGATTTGCTCTTCCGTCAGCGGCTTGAGGATGTAAACGCGGCAGCGCGAAAGCAGAGCTCCGTTGATCTCAAACGACGGGTTCTCCGTGGTCGCGCCGATCAGCCGGATGTTGCCGTGCTCTACATGGGGAAGGAACGCGTCCTGCTGCGCGCGGTTGAAGCGGTGGATCTCGTCAATGAACAGAATCGTACGCGTCCCGTATTGCCGGGCTTTTTCCGCGTCAGCCATCACCTGCTTGATCTCTTTGATCCCTGAGAGCACGGCAGAAAATTGAATGAACTCCGCCTTGGTCACGTGGGCAATGATCTTCGCCAGCGTCGTCTTGCCTGAACCCGGCGGTCCCCAAAAGATGATGGAGCCGGGATCATCGCGCTCAATCTGCAAGCGTAGCGGTTTCCCCGGAGCCAGAATGTGCTCTTGGCCGGTGAACTCCTCAAGGGTACGCGGACGCATGCGGTCGGCCAGCGGGCGCGCGCCCTTGTCCTGCGATGGCTCCGGCAGCGGCTGAAAAAGGCTCACGAACAAAACCTTACCACTGATCCCGCCGTGCGGGACAGATAGCACTGATCAAGATGGCGTTCTTGATCTCCTGACGATCACTGTCATCAGCGTTGATCAGTGGTAAGGTTTTTGTGCCTTTGCCTCGCCGCTTCGTACAGCATGATGCTGGCTGCAATTCCAGCGTTCAGCGACTCGACGCGTGCGGCGTGGGGGATTCTAGCCAGTTCGTCGGCTTGCGTCAGAATTTCGGACGGCAAGCCGGCGCCTTCATTTCCAACCAGCAATGCGAGAGCCCCGGTCAAATCAACCTCGTGAAGCGGTTTGCCTTTGTGGGACGAGCTGGCCACTACGCGCACGCTGCGTTGCTTGAGAAGCGCGATCGCTTCACTCAGCTCGACGCGCACCAGCGGCTCGCGAAAGACCGATCCTGCCGACGCCCGGACGGCTTTCGCGTTCCAGCAACTCACCGTCTTTTCGCCGAGCAGCACGCAGCGAGCGCCAAAGGCTTCTGCCGAGCGGATGATGGTACCGAGATTGCCCGGGTCCTGAATACCGCCAACGCCGGCGAGCAAAAAGTCGTCGGTCACCGCCTCAAGCAAGTCGTCGAGCTTGGCCGGTCTTGGCTTGACTAGCGCGGCTATGCCCTGCGGAGTCTCAGTGTCGACTGCGCTAGAAAAGACGTCGTCGGGCAGCAGCAGCATTTCGGTGTGGCTGGAAACCTGCGGTTGCAGACGCGCAGCGTGGGCTTGACCGCTTTCGCTGAAGAACATGGCCTGGAAGCGCAGACCGCTGCGAATGGCCTCTTCAACGATGCGCAGCCCTTCGATAGCGACTAGACCCTGCTCGGTTGGCTGACCGTGGGAGAAAGCCTTGCGCAGGTCTTTCACCAGCGCGTTCTGGCGGCTCTCGATACGGCGCAGGCGGATTTCGTCCTGAACACTCACTCCCTTGTCATCATACTGGCCGGGGTTGCGGAAGCCAACGCTCTAGGTTTTCCGGGGAAGCTGGGTTACTCTTACTTGTTTAACCGGGAATTCGGCGGCTGCTTGAATGCGTCTGAACCAACAGAGGGGAGCTGTTTTGGCTGCGGAAATCGTCAAGATCAATCCTGAAACGCCGGACATGCGCATGGTTTCCTACGTTGCCGACCGCATCAAAGCGGGGCAAGTTGTAGGCATGCCGACCGACACGTTTTACGGCTTGGCGGCGGACCCGCTGAATCTGCGCGCCGTGGACCTGATCTACGACGTCAAGACTCGCAGCCGCCACAAGCCACTCTCATTGTTGATTGAAAGCGTGGAACAGGCTGAATATCTTGCCGTCTGGCCCTTGTGCGAGGCCTTCTACCAGATCACCGGCAAATACTGGCCAGGGCCGCTGACCATCATCGTGAAAGCTTCTTCGCGCCTGCCCTTGAAGGTGACCGCCAACACCGGCAACGTTGCCCTGCGCGTTCCTGCTGCGCGAATTCCGGTGGAAGTGATCCGCGCCGCCGGCGTGCCTATTACCGCGACTTCGGCCAACATTAGCGGCGCCAGCGAATGCACTACGGCAGAAGGCGTGCGCCAGCAACTCGGCGGGCGCATCGGCCTGATTGTGGACGGCGGCGCCAGCCCGCGCGACGTGGCCTCCACCATCGTGGACATGAGCGGTGACAAGACCACCATCCTGCGCCAGGGCGCGATTCCCGAGAGCGAACTGGCGGAATTTCTCGACTGATGGCGTCGCGTCTTCTCAAACGATGGCCGCTGTGGCTGCTGCTCGCAGCCGTGGTCTACGCTGCGGCACTGTACCGAGGCGTGGTCGAAGGGGCCCGCGGCGACGAACTGCGCCCCGCCGACGCGATTGTCGTCTTTGGCGCGGCAGAGTACGGCGGCCGCCCCTCGCCGGTTTTCAAAGCGCGTCTGGACCACGCTGCCGAACTCTTCCGCCGCGGTCTGGCTCCCATGGTGATCACTACCGGGGGCGCCGGGGCTGATCCCCGCTTCAGCGAAGGCGAGGTCGGCAGCAACTACCTGCGCAGTCTGGGCGTGCCTGATAACCGGCTCATCGCCGAAACCCAGAGCCCGGACACCGCCGGATCCGCGCGCCGCGTCGCCACCATTCTGCGCGCCAACCATATGAATTCATGCCTGGCTGTGAGTGACGGTTACCACATGTTCCGCATCAAGCGTATGCTGGGGCGCGAAGGCATCGCCGTGGTGGCCGCGCCGCGCCCCAATTCCAAACCACCTTCTTTCTGGAAACGGCAAAGCGCCGTTTGGCATGAAATCGGCAGCTACACTGCCTGGATGCTGCGACTGACGTAAGCCGATGCCCATGTGGCACAGGCGCCGGGGTGGAGGCCGAGGTCCCCAGACTGGGGCCGCTCTTGCCCGGCTGGGGTGGAGGTGCCCTCGCCTGTGCAAATTTAAGCCGCGTAGCCGGCGCCGCGCCTCCACATTTCCTTCGTGTAGACTTGAATCCCCATGACGGACCTCACACGCTGTACCGCTAAGACGTTGCTGGTTCCAAGGCTGCGCAGCGGAATCCCAGCCATAGTCGTTCTCGTACTAGGCATGACATCGTTTTCGCAGAACTCACCGAGTGCGAACCAGGAAAAGAAAGCAGGGGTCTCCATGCAACACGCCGCTGGCCCGTTTGATGTGAAGGTGAATCCGCAGAAGACCGACAACAAAGAGGCGGAAAGCGCCAAAGTAAGCCGCATGTCGCTTGACAAGCAGTACCACGGCGACCTGGAGGGTTCGGGCCAGGGAGAAATGCTGGCAGCCGGCGATGCCAAGAGTTCGGGCGTCTATGTTGCCATCGAGCGCGTGACCGGAACTCTGAAGGGCCGGAACGGCAGTTTTCTGCTGCAACACAGCGGTGTGATGACGCGTGGTGTCGGGCAGCTGACCATCACCGTGGTGCCTGATTCCGGTACCGGCGATCTCACCGGCATCTCCGGCAAGATGAACATCATCATCGAAGGCGGAAAACACTCGTACGAATTCGATTACACACTGCCGGAAAAACCTTGAAAACCTGTTTGCGCCTGACCACGCTAGCGCTTTGGGGAAGAGACCATGTCCGACAACATCAGCCTAGAAGCCCGCGATCGCGTTCGAATCATTCGCATGGACCGGCCGGAGAAGAAGAACGCTCTCACCGGCGCCATGTATTCGGCCATGACTGAAGCCCTGCGGCAGGCCGACAGCGACTCCTCGGTGCGCGTGGTCCTGATCACCGGTTCGGAGAGTTGCTTCACGGCCGGCAACGATCTAGCGGACTTCGCGGCCGCGAAACCGGGACAACCGACTCCGGCTGTCCACTACCTGGAGGCATTGGCCGCGGTTGAGAAACCGGTGGTGGCCGCGGTGGGCGGAGTTGCCATCGGCATCGGCACCACCATGTTGCTGCACTGCGACCTGGTCTACGCCACTCGGAGCGCAAGCTTCCAGCTTCCCTTCGTGAATCTGGGCTTGTGTCCGGAAGCTGCCTCTACCCTCATCTTGCCTGCGCGGATCGGTCATGCCCGTGCCGCCGAACTTTTGTTTTTCGGAGAACCGTTCGGCGTGGAGAAGGCATACGACCTTGGCTTGATCAATGAAGTCTTCGCCGACGTTGATCTACTGCCCAGTGCTCTCGGCAAAGCGAAGAAACTCGCGGAGAAACCACCCGAGGCCCTGCGCACCACCAAACGTCTGTTGAAGACCGCACCCGCAGACGCCATCAAGCAGACGATGACTCGCGAACTCGAGCAATTTGCCAGGCTGCTGCAAGCCGGCGAAGCCAGGGAAGCCATGGCAGCGTTCCTGGAGCGGCGCAAACCGGATTTCTCGCGCTTCTGACTTGCGGCAAAGTCAGCCCGCGCGGCAACCAATCCTTATATAGTAAGGACAAAGAGGGACCACCGATGCGCCTCGGCGATGACATTGACGACCATTGTTCCCGCTGCAAACGCGGCACTGACCACTCCATCGTTTCCATGATGGGTGAAGAAGTGCTTCGCACCCGTTGCCGCACCTGCAACTACGAACACGCATACCGCCACAACAAAGGCGGCCGTAAAGAAATGACGGCCAAGGAGGCCTTCGACAAGCTGGTGGCGAGTATGCCCGGCGCGCAGCAAGAGACGCCGTCAGGAAAGTCAGAAAAAAAGAAACGGTGAAGGCAGACGTTCATCGCGCAGCGATGAAGCTCAGTGGGTCAGTTTGAAAAACTGACGCACTAGCAGTATCAGCGTCTAGCGATTCGCTTGCCCGCCGCGGCGGGCGGGCCCCAGCCCAGGACTAGCCCAGGCCTTTAGGCTTGGGTGGGTGAGCGAAGCGAATCGGCAGACGTTCATCGCACAGCGATGAACCCTCCGGCGACGATCTGATCACGACCCGATTTCGCGGTTGCTATTTTCGGATTGCTTCTTTAATCTGGTGCCCCTTTTCACGGAGAGCAATCCGATTATGACCATCTTCCTGAGACGTCTAGCCACGCTTGCCGTGGCTGTATGCGCTGCTGCCGCGTTCGCGCAAAAGACCAAAGTTCCCGCTGCTGCGCCGGCCTCCACCCCGATCAAGATTACCGTGGATGCCAGCCGGGCCCCGGAGAAACTCCTGCACTCGACGGTGCAGATTCCCGTCAAACCCGGCCCGCTGACGCTCTTCTATCCCAAGTGGATTCCGGGCGAGCACGGACCCACCGGCCCCGTCGCTGACCTCACCGGCCTTCAGTTCTACGCCAAAGGCCAGCGCCTGACGTGGCGGCGCAATCTGGACGAGATGTACTCCTTCGAACTGACCGTCCCCGACGGCGTCACTACGCTGGAAGCCCGTCTCGACCTGGTGATGCCGGCGCCGCCGGAAGGTTTCTCCTCCGGCGCATCCGCCACAACGCAACTAGTCGTCGTGAGCTGGAATCAGGTGGTGCTCTATCCCAAAGACAACAAGCACACTGACGAGATATACGTCACGCCTTCGCTCAAGCTGCCTTCCGGCTGGCACTATGACACGGCCCTTCCCCTGGTCGGCGAGAGCGGCGACACGGCCAACTTCCAGACTGTCTCGCTGACCACGCTGGTGGATTCTCCGGTGCTGTCCGGAGCCCACTTTCGGCGCATCCCGCTCACGCCCGAAGGGCCCATTCAGCACTACATTGACGCCGCATCGGACAGCGAATCTGCCTTGCAGATTCCCCAGGACACCATCAACAA
>DATFXI010000304.1:0-7851 GCA_035316085.1 Candidatus Angelobacter sp. | reverse complement strand
CTCTGGCTTGAGAACAGGATGGACATCAAGACCATCTTCATCGTGACCCACAACATTGAGGAGGCGGTGCTGCTGGCAGACCGCGTCATCGTGCTCGGTCGGAATCCGGCGCGCATTCGCGCTGACTTTCGAATTCCTCTGCCGCAACCGCGGGATCGAAAGTCGCCGCAGTTTGTGGTGTATGTGGACTACATCTACAAAGTGATGACCACACCCGAGGCCGTCGTGGCGCCGCCCGCGCTCGGCAAGACAGTCCAGCCCGCCCGCTATCCGTTGTTGCCACACGCGCGTCCGGGCGGCATCGCCGGACTGCTGGAAATTCTGATTGATAGCGGCGGCACGGAAGACCTTTACCATCTCGCCGAAAAGCTGCTCATGGAAGTGGACGATCTATTTCCCATCGTAGAAGCGGCGGTCCTCCTCGGCTTTGCCGAACTGAAAGAAGGTGACGTGGACATCACGCCGGCGGGCCGGGCCTGGGTTGAAGCTGACATGGACACGCAACGGCGCCTGTTTCGTGAGGCCGCGCTCTCTCGCATTCTCGTGTTCCAGCAGATTGACAAGGTGCTGCACGAGAAGTCCGACCACAGCATTCCTCTCGAGCTGTTCCGCGACATTCTGGATGAGCACCAGCCCGAAGACGAAATTCAACGCCAGTTGGATACGGTGTTGACCTGGGGCCGCTATTGCGACCTGTTTCAATACGATTCTGAAGAGCAGAGGCTCTACTTGCCGGTCTCTGCAGAAGCCGGCGCCGACGACACCGACAATCCGGAATTTCCGGCGCAGCAATCATAAGAAATTAAGAAGGGTCTGGAATCATGCATAACTCCAAGGCGGCGAATCAAGAGGGAACACGGCTTGTACTTTGGGTGGCTCTCTTATTCTTTGCTGCAGCGGTTGTCTTGCCGGTGTTTCCGCAAATCTTGCCGCGACCCGCTCTTGCTGCAGCGCAGATTGTTCCGGCCGTAGTCTTCGCGCTGATCCATGGCGCCAAAATATACAGGCTGCGCGGCATTTTAGTTTTCGCGTTGATCAGCGTGGCATTGGGCTTTGCCATGGAAATCGTGGGCGTCCGCACCGGTTTTCCTTTCGGTCATTATTACTTCACTGACGGCATGGGACCGAAGCTCTTCCTGGTTCCCATTCTGATGGGGCCGGCATATTTGGGCATGGGTTATGTCTCCTGGACGGTGGCCCGCGTGATTCTGGGCGATGGCAACAGCGAAACCGAGTTCGCTGGACTTCGTGTGACAGCCGTTCCGTTGGCAGCAAGCTTTGTGATGGTGGCCTGGGACCTGTCCTTCGATCCGGCGTTGTCAACCTACGGGCGTTACTGGGTATGGACGCAAGGCGGCCCTTACTTCGGAGTGCCCATGACTAATTTCTTGGGCTGGTATCTCACCAACTATCTTATCTACCAGGCATTCGCTCTTTACTTGCGCCGGCGATCAGCCGCGTTCCAGCTTCCAGCGCGGGTCGATTCGCATCTGGCAGTTCTCTTTTATGCCGTTTGCGCGGGAGGGAGCGCCCTTCGCGTGGCTTCAACGCCCTCGACGCCCGTGGTAGCTGATCCCACCGGAACTCTGTGGCGAGTCAGGGACATCAACAACGTGTGTGCGTTGGCGGCCTTTCTCGTTATGGGTGCATTTGTCGTACTTGCCTTCGCCAGGCTCACGGCGAGCGTTCCCGGTCCTCAGATCGCTGCCAATAAGTTCGCGAGCGCCCACCCCGAAACCACCGAGACCTTCGCGCAACAGGACGAGCTCGAGCAAGTGCCATGACCGAACAGCCGCAGAACCCGGGGAGCACGGCGCGAATCCCTTGGCCGTCACTGCCCTGGCTGGGGCGTTCGGCGCTGATCGAAGTTCCCATCTTCATTCTGGGCACCGGGTTGGTCTATGGCGTCGTCGAACTGGCGCGTTACTGGTCCGGCCCGCTCACACCGCAAGTGGAAATCGATCTGAGCGCCCGGGCTTTGCCCCTGTACGCGCTCTATTCCGTGCTGCGCATCTCGATCGCGTATTTCCTCAGCCTGGCGTTCACCCTGGTGTACGGCTATGTGGCTGCATACAACCGCCGCGCGGAACGCTTCATGATCCCTCTGCTCGACGTGCTTCAGTCAATTCCCGTACTGAGCTTTCTTCCCGGCGTGATGCTCGCCATGGTAGCCCTGTTCCCCAGCCGTCAGCTAGGAGTTGAGTTGGGATCGATCCTTCTGATCTTCACCGGACAGGTGTGGAACATGGCTTTCAGCTTTTACTCATCGCTCAAGAGCATTCCCCGCGAGATGCGCGAGGCAGCGCGGCTCTATCGCTTCAGTTGGTGGCAGCGTTTCACCCAGATGGAGTTGCCGTACTCAGTCATCGGCCTGGTGTGGAATTCCATGATGTCGGTGGCGGGAGGCTGGTTTTTCCTGATGGCCTGCGAGATGTTCGTTTTGGGCAAACGCGACTTTCGCTTGCCGGGCCTGGGCTCGTATCTTCAGACCGCGGCCAGCGCCGGTAACACCCGAGCCATTGTGTACGGTCTGGCGACCATGATTGCCGTCATTGTAGTGGCGGACCTGCTCGTCTGGAGGCCCATTGTGGCCTGGGCGCAGAAATTCAAGTTTGAGAGTGTGGAAGCCGCTGAGACTACGCAATCGCCTGTGCTGACCTTCATTCGCCGCTCTCAGATCGTCGATCTCGTTTCCCGCAAGACCATCATGCCCCTGCGCGAGGCGCTTCTGTTGCACTTTGCGCGTGAGAAGACGGCTCGCCCAGCCTCCGCGCCGCAAAGTGCGCTGCGCCGATGGCTCCCGGCAGTGCTGGGTGTCGTGTTCCTGGGCGGCGCGCTCTATCTGGTGTTTCACGGCGGAATGTTGCTGGCCGGGTTGACCCGAAGTGAAGTGATGATGATCCTGAAGGGTCTAGCGGCAACGTTTCTGCGTGTGACCACGGCCCTGGTTCTTGCTTCGTTGTGGACGGTTCCCGCCGGCGTGGCCATCGGTACACATCCCAGGCTGGCGCGGATTGCCCAACCGCTGGCGCAGATCGCGGCCTCCGTCCCGGCCACGGCGTTATTTCCGGTGGTGCTGCTGGCGCTGGTCAGCGTCGGGGGAGGCATGGGGATCGCCTCTATGTTGCTGTTGCTGCTGGGAACGCAGTGGTACTTGCTGTTCAACGTGATTGCCGGCGCCAGCGCCATTCCCACGGAGCTGGTGGAAGCCTGTACCGTATTCCGTTTCAGCCGCTGGGAGCGCTGGACCAAACTGATTCTGCCTGCAATCTTCCCTTATCTGATCACGGCGCTGGTCACTGCTTCCGGAGGGGCCTGGAACGCGAGCATCGTGGCCGAATACTTTCATCTAAAGGGCCGCGTGTACTCAACCGTCGGACTGGGTGCGTTGATCAGCCAGGCGTCTGACGAGGGCAACTTCCGTCTGCTGTTTGCCTCCACCATCTTCATGGCTGGGACCGTGGTGACCATCAACCGGCTTCTGTGGCGCAGGCTCTACAAACTGGCAGCCACGCGCTTCAAACTGGAAATGTAGCCTTCAGGCGGACGAACGGACCTGCCTGCGGTTCTTTCTTTGCGAGAGTTGCGGTCTTAAAAAACCTTATATCAGTCGAAAATACCCTTAAGACCGTTTGTCCGGCATGAGCCACTGCTAGAATCCACCCCACACCAAAGCTCCCCAGCTTCAAAAACTCCTGCTGCCGGATCGCCGGGGCAGGGTGCGCAGACTGGGAAGGTTTCTGACCACCATGGACGGCCGGATCAAGGGCAGGCCCTCAACCTTCGCTCAACTCGCGAGTCTTGCGCGGCCGTATTGGCCGCATTTGGCTGCCATTTTCTTGCTGGGAGCGATCGCCGCGCCCATCGGTCTCCTGCTGGCGTTTCCTTTGAAGCTGGTCGTCGACAACGTGATCGGCGATCTGCCATTGCCGCACGGAATCGAGGTACTGGTGCCCTCGGCTCTGCACACTTCGAAAGTCGCAAACTTAATGCTCGCGGTCGGAATGTTGCTGGCGCTGAGCCTGCTGATGAATCTGCAGTCTTTTACCGCGTGGCTTCTGCAGACCTACACCGGCGAAAAGCTGGTGATGGATTTCCGCACCCGGCTCTTCTGGCATGTGCAACGAATGGGTCTTCCGTTCCACGACCGCCGCGGCACGAATGACGTGGCATACCGCATACAGCATGACGCCGCAGCCGTCCAGTATCTCTTCCTGCAAGGCGCGGTACCGCTGGTCAGCTCCAGTCTGAGCTTCCTCGCGCTGCTTTACGTAACCATGCGCCTGGATTGGAAGCTCTCCGTAGTAGCAGTCGCCGTGTCGCCCCTGTTGCTTCTGCTGGCGCGCAAATCCGGCCACAAGTCCCGCGACGGCTGGGAGGGCATCAAGAAACTGGACAGCGCGGCCATGCAGGTGCTGCATGAAGCCCTTGCTTCCATCCGTGTCGTGAAAGCTTTCGGACGGGAGGAGTTTGAAAACCAGCGTTTCCAGTTACGTTCGCGCGACCGTATGACAGCGCAAGTGAAAGTTGCTTCCCAGTTGGCGTTGTTTCATCTTTCGATCACGGCCACAATCGCCGCGGGCACCGCCGCGGCGTTGTGGATCGGCGCCAGGCACGTGCAGTCCGGCCTGCTCACTCTGGGCGACTTGTTGCTGGTGATGGCTTACATGGCGCAGCTTTACGATCCGCTGCGAGTTGTCAGTGCCAAGGTGCCGGAGGTTCAAGGATGGATGGTCAGCGTAAGACGCGCGCTGGCCTTGCTCGACGAACCCCCAGAGCTCGGCGACACCCGCCACGCCACGCCTTTGCAGCGGGCACAGGGACGCATCAGCTTCCGCGACGTCAGTTTTTCCTATGCGAAGTCCGGTAGGGCACTGAACGGAGTCACGTTCGAAATCCCCCCGGGGACGCGCGTGGGCATCGTCGGCGCCAGCGGGTCAGGGAAGAGCACGCTGGTCAACCTGCTTACGCGCTTCTACGATCCCGAGTCCGGGCAGATTCTGCTGGACGGGCGTGATCTGCGCGACTATCGCTTGCCCGACCTGCGGCGGCAGTTCGCCGTGATTCTTCAAGATCCGGTCGTGTTCTCGGCCACGGTGGCCGAAAACATTTCTTACGGCGATCCCAGCGCTGGCAGAAACGAAGTCATTGCCGCCGCCCGCGCCGCCATGGCGCACGTTTTCATCGAGGCGCTTCCCCAGGGCTACGACACCAGGATTGGCGAAGGCGCTTGCCCGCTGTCCGGCGGCGAGCGCCAGCGTCTAGGAATCGCCCGCGCGTTTCTTAGGGACGCTCCTGTGATGATCCTGGATGAACCCACCAGCGCCGTTGATGTCAACACCGAAGACGAGATCATGAAGGCCATGCGGAGCTTGGCTCAGGGCCGCACGACTCTCGTGATCGCCCACCGGCTGAGCACGGTCCAGGACTGCGGCTTGCTCCTGGTCCTTCAGCAAGGCCGCCTGATAACGGCAACGTCGGATTTTCGCGAAGCCGTGCAAGCTCTTGGCGAGAGTGACTCTCTCAGGTTGGCGGAAGAAACAACCAGCCGGCGACCGTAGGACAATCGGCTGGTCGAAAAATCTCAGCAACCGCAGGGTCGGCCTTCGTTCAGGTCCTCCACGCGGACAGAGCTGGCCAGCGGCTCGTAGGTGCATTTGAAATGAGTATCGTCGCAACGCACCAGGTTTCCTTGTGGATCGCGTACCAGCCAGTCGCCGGCGTTCACGTGCAAGACGCCGCCCTGCGTGGAAATGTCGGTGGGTTCCTTGACCTGAACCGCGTCCACCAGGAGCGGTTTGATTGACCTGTACAACATAATTCTTGGTAGCCTCCGGGGCCTCATCGCCCCAAAGCATTAGATTGGGCAGCGCCTAAGGATTCGATTAACGATTCGTTAATTGTTTATAAGCCAGAGCTGTCCATCACTCCGCACTTTCTCCACTCCGCCCTGAACAGGACAGTAGGCCGGAAGCTCACGCCGAGGAACCAGACAAAGCATCCGCGAAACCTCTTCGTTTTCTTTAACCAAGAGTTAACTCTCCTTACAAAAGATTGATGACTTCTTTAGCCAATTCTTATGCGGGAAGTTGTCCACTGACTTTGTTTGCGCGTGTCCCTGCCGCAATCAAGAGCGAGAGGCAGCGGGGGAGGGGTTATGGCAGGCCTGGTGATTCTGTTGATCGTAGGTTTTGCAGCAGTGGCGGTGCTTTTGGCGTGTCTCAGGGGTTTCAGCCGGGAGCTCTGGCGCAAGAAGGTCTCGGGGGTGGTCATTAGGATTGAGGAACCTAAGGTTCGGAGGCCTCAGGGACCGGGCACGCCCCCAATCGACTTTCCGCAGCGGAAGAAGGTGCCTTCGAAAGACCCAGCCCCTCACCGCGTCTCCGGTCGCACCGTGGCGCTGGTCGGTGTGGCGATCGTATTGGGATCGCGGAGCGTATGTTGCGATGTCCCAGCCGGTTCCCGCGATCCGGAGGGCGCAACGCCCGGCCGGCAGCAAATCAGGTACCCCGAGTGCAACCGTTCAGCAGTCCGTGATATCCCATTCGATCTGTGAGCCTTATCACAAAACTCTGTTGTCGAGGGAGAGCGCGTTTTTCCTTGAGAAATCCTTGGAGTCAAGAAATGACAATGAGAAAGCCGCTGTTTATGAGCACTATCTGCACCATCTTCGTCCTGCTGGCGGTGTGGTTTAGCGTTGATCAAACCAGATTAGTGGCGCAGACCCTTGCGCCCAACCAGAAAATCAGTGACGACGACGGCGCTAAGTCAGGCCCCGGCTCGGGCGCGGCGTCCGCCGGTTCGAACGGCGGTTCCGCGTCCAATCCCGCGAAGTTGAACGCAGAAATCCTGAAAGAACTCGAGCAGATGCGCTTGCGCATCCAGGAGCTGGAGGCCCAGCTCAAGGCGCAACAGGGGCCATCGGACTCAGCGAGCGTGGGCCATGCCGCTGAATCAAAGGAATCAAGCTCCCGCTCTTCCTTGGTGGAAGTGAGCGCGGCCAAGCCGCCTGTCGCTGCAGCTTCTACAAAGCAGACGCAGGCAGCGCCGGCCACCAGCGAGCCGGCAGCGCCATTCGCTTATGCCGACTGGACCTGGCTCAACGGCAATCCTCGCAACAAGGACGTGGTGTGGGACTCCAAGTTCTTTACCCCGGAAATACGCCTCGACGCGAATTTCATCAGCAGCCTCAATCATCCCCGGGATGACAGCCTCGGGGGGTCGACCGAAACTTTTCGCTCCAACGAAGTACAAATCGAGCAGATCAGCCTCGGCGGCGATTTCCACTGGGACAACGTCCACGCAAGAATGCTGACCATGGCAGGGATGTTCGGCGTCACCACGCCGCGCAACGACGCCAGCCCGGGTCGCGGGCAGTGGGACCTCCGCGGCGCGTACAAGTATTTTTCCGAAGCCAATGGCGGTTACCACTTCAACGTGCAGCATGGGCTCAACTTTGACGCAGGAATTTTCGTTTCCTACATTGGCCTGTTCAGCTACTACAACTTTGACAACTGGGCCTATCAGCCGTCCTTTGTGTCGTCGAACACACCCTGGTTCTTCAACGGCGTCCGCATCCAATGGTTCCCCACCGACAAGCTGAAGATCGAGCCCTGGATCATCAACGGATGGCAATCCTACGGCCGGCTGGGCAGCAAGCCCGGCCTGGGAGGTCAGGTTTTGTGGCGTCCCAAGCCATGGCTCTCCATTGTCTCCAACAACTACGGGATGGGTGAAGATACGCTCGGCAACGGTAATGGCCAGTTTGGCCGCTCCCGCATCCACACTGACAACAGCATTCAGATCAAGTACTACGACAAGCCGGAGAACTTTCTCGACAAGATGGCCTTC
>DATFXI010000303.1:0-9177 GCA_035316085.1 Candidatus Angelobacter sp. | reverse complement strand
ATCTTGTTGGTTTCCAGCACCCGGCGTAGCGTGCGGTTTACTTCCTGGTCACGTGTGAGGAGGAGAGCCTGCAAAGCCATGTCCCTGAACTTATCCGAATTCCGCAAAATGGGCCAGTGACCAACGTAACGATAGGCAACGGCCTCCGGGACAAAGCACCTTTGGCGGGTAGAATTGCCGGCAGGGGATCGGTGAAACGGTGAAGAAAACGGTCTATTTTTCGTTGGGATCAAACCTGGGCGACCGGGCCGACAACTTGCGCCAGGCCGTGCGGCGCCTCGGCGAATTCGGTACGGTTGCCGCGGTTTCGTCTTTCTATGAGACTGAGCCGGTGGAAGTTGAGGGAGCGCAGCCGTGGTTCCTGAACTGCGCTGTGGCCCTGGAAACAGGCTTGATGCCGAAACAGCTTCTGGCGCGAACCTTGGCGGTGGAGCAAGCCCTGGGACGACGCCGCAGCAAGAACGAAAGAAAGTCTCCGCGGACTGTGGACATTGACATTGTCTTCTTCGGCAATGCAGTCGTCCGCGCCACCGGGTTGACCATCCCTCATCCCGCCATGCAGCAGCGGCGCTTTGTTTTGGAGCCTCTGGCGGAGATCGCGCCCGAACTGCGGCATCCTGTTCTGAAGCGAACCGTGAAGGAACTGCTGGAGGCCTTGCCTGCACGCGCCGGCGTGGTTCGCAAGGTCGGGGGAGCTTCGACCGGGGAGGCTTGATTTACGATGGAGCGCGTGGACAGCGCGACCATCGCCCGCCTGCTTGAGCCGTTTGCCAAACTCAATCAGAAACAGCTCGACGCGACTTCGGCCTATCTCGATCTCCTGCTCAAATGGAATGCCAAGACCAATCTGACTTCTGTACGAGACCCAAGGGAGATTGTCACGCGGCACTTCGGTGAGTCATTTTTTGCCGCAAGCCGATTGCTTGTCCCGGGACAGGCTGAAGCCGTGGCCGACTTGGGCTCGGGCGCTGGATTCCCTGGACTGCCTTTCGCTGTCTTTGCCCCCACCGCACAGGTGACGCTGCTCGAATCCAACGCCAAGAAAGCGGCGTTCCTGAATGAGGTGATTCATGCTTTGCGTTTGTCCAACGTTAAGACCGTGCGCCAGCGCGGAGAGGGTTACCCCAGCCAGGCTGACCTGGTTACCATGCGGGCGGTCGAGGAGTTTCGGAAGTCGGCGCCTGTGGCCTTGGGACTGGTTCGCGATGGCGGCCGCCTGGCCTTGATGATCGGGGCGGCCCAGGTGGATGAGGCCAAAGCTCTGCTGCGCGACCTCCGCTGGGAGTCCCCCGTTCCGATCCCGGGTAGCCATTCGCGGGTGATTCTGGCAGGAACCAAGCCGGCAATAGTGGACCGAGTCTAAATTGCTCGCGGCCTCTTGTGACACTTGAGCGCTGATCTCCTGTCCGAGGTCATGAAGTGGGAAGAGACTGCCAGCTCTGGAAATCCAATTCGTCAACGTTGTTCCACGTGGAACACTAGGAGCGGAATTGCCCTCGGCCTTGTTCCACGTGGAACGTTTTGCACAGATTTGGGCATTGCAGATTGAGCTCTGATTCGGCTACAGTCAGACTCAGCGATTCTCCAAAGCGGCAAGAACCTCCCCATGGGACGCGTCATAGCTGTAGCCAACCAGAAAGGCGGGGTCGGCAAGACTACCACCGCCATCAACCTGGCCGCATCCTTTGCTGCCGCCGAGGTCAAGTCCCTCCTGGTGGATTGCGATCCCCAGTCCAACACATCGAGCGGCCTGGGCTTCGTTCGCGACCCCAACCGCTTGAACACCTACCATCTACTGATGGCTGAAGCCAGTGCCCCCCAGGCCGTGATTGCTACCGAACTTGGCGGTTTGAGCCTGATTCCAGCCCACAAGAACCTGATCGGCGCCAACATCGAGCTGGTGAATGCCGAAGGCAGAGAATTCCGGCTGCGCAATGCCCTCCAGGCCGTTCGCGACCAGTTTGATTTCATTGTGCTCGATTGCCCCCCAGCCCTCGACCTGCTTACCCTCAACGCCCTGGTGGCGGCTGATTCCGTGCTCATTCCCATGCAGGCCGAGTACTTCGCCTTGGAAGGCGTCAGCGAATTGCTGGACACCATCGAACGCCTGCGACAGAGTTTCAATCCCGGGTTGCAGATCGAAGGCGTGGTCCTGACCATGTTCGACGAGCGCACCAACCTGGCCCAACAAGTCAGCCAAGAACTCAAAAAGTTTTTCAGCAAGAAGCTGCTGCGGACCGTGATACCCCGCAACATTCGTCTGGCGGAGGCTCCCAGTTACGGCAAGCCGGTGTTGCTCTACGACGTTCATTCCCGCGGCGCGGAAAGCTACATCCGCCTGGCTAAAGAACTCATGGGCAAGAATCCCGGCCCCGACTCGACCGATGAGCTGATGAACAAGCTGGCCCCCGTAAGCAGCCAAGATTAACGCGCCCTTGGCGCAAAACCAGGTCTTTGAAGGTGGATCATGAACAAGCTTCAAGAGAAACGCAGAGTGCTGGGACGCGGCCTGGAGTCGCTTCTGCCCGGACGGATCTCCGCGGCCAAAGCCGCCACGGCCACTCTAGGCCCACAAGAGATTTCGCTCGACCTGATTGATTCCAATCCTTACCAGACACGTCGCCACATCAAGGAAGAGTCCTTGAACGAGCTGGCGGAATCCATACGGTCGAGCGGCGTGGTGCAGCCCGTGGTCCTGCGGCCCGGGGCGAACGGGAGGTTTCAGTTAGTTGCCGGTGAACGTCGCTGGCTGGCCTCAAAGAAAGCCGGCAAGCGCGCCATTCCCGCTGTGGTTCGCCAGATCTCCAATGAGCAGGCCATGGAGATCACTATCATAGAAAACCTGCAGCGCGAAGACCTCAACCCCATGGAGCAGGCGCGAGCGTTTGAGCGGCTCAGCCGGGAATTCGGCCTTACCCAGGAGCAGATTGCTTCGCGCACCGGAAAAGACCGGGCCAGCATTGCCAATTTCATTCGCTTGCTGAAGCTGCCGGAAGCGGTGCAGGAAGCTCTCGAAAACGGACTGCTGACCTTCGGCCACGGCAAGGTTCTGGCTGGTCTCGTCGGTTTTCCGCAGCACCTTGAACAGGTGGCGGGCGAGGCAATCGCAAAACAACTCTCCGTGCGGCAGACGGAAGAACTGGTGACGAACCTCCTAAACCCCGAAGCACGGAGCGTTAAGTCCGCGAAGCCGGCGCTGGTTCAAGATCCGAATGTACGAGAAGCTCAGAGAAGTCTCGAAGCTGCTTTGGGAGTGAAGGTCGAGATCCAGGATCACAAAGGCAAAGGCAAGATCGTACTGCACTACGGCTCGCTTGAGGACTTTGATCGCATCGTAGAAGCCTTGGCGGTAAGGAAAGCCAGTGCGCGCTCAAGCGCATGAGAGATCGTCGCCTCGGTTAACGATATAGTATATTATATTTAACATTATCGTATTAAGGGAAGACTGCTGGCGAGGCCGCGAGGCCCCGAGGCGGCCGAGCCGCGTGCCTCAGGAGCAGAAGAATCACGGCCGGAGCTGGAATCTCCAGCGGTTTGGAGCGCAGCGACAGGCCGTCCGGTTTTCGTAAGGGCGAAGCCGACTTGCGGGCTGAGCCCGCTGCAACAGGAGCATGGGAATGTTGGTCGAAGGCAAGACGTCGAGCGGTTTGGAGCGCAGCGACAGAAATACTAGGTCCGCAGCCCGCTCCAGTTTTCCGCGATCACAATGGAATTTCCTGGGTTAGCGGGATCGTACTTGATGGAGGTCATTAATCCGGCGCGGCAGGAATGCAGGTCCACGCGGTGGCGCAGGCTGGTCACGTCCTGCGAGGCCTCATAGCTCACGCCAGCCACGTCGTACTGATAAACCAATAACTGGATCTCGGCGGTGCCGTCCCCGGCGGGCATTTCGTTCACGTCAATCACCGCGCCGTCGGTGATACGGCCGATCGCGCTGATGCGCAGACGACGTTCCTGCTCCCGCTGCTCCGGGGTCTTGCGACGGCTGCGGGCCCAGGCCCACACCGCCAGCAACAGGCCGGCGGCGGCCAAGCCAAAGATGAGGTAGAGACGAAGTGAGGCGTCCATGATCAATCTACCGCAGAGTCAGCGCTTCACTGACCCCATTTGGATGAGCTTACAGCAACGCAGGTCGCTGCAGAAATCCACAGGAAACCTTATAGGCAAGGTTACGGTCATTCAGCATCCACGACGGGATTGGACAGTGTGCCAATGCCCTGAATCGATACCGACACCTGGTCGCCGGCCACCAGCGGCCCCACGCCGGCAGGCGTGCCGGTCAAAATCAAATCGCCCGGAAGCAAGGTCATCACCTGGGAAATGAAACGGACCATCACGTCCATCGGAAAAATGAAGGAAGTGGTGCTGGCGGATTGTTTCACCTCATTGTTCACACGGCTTTCCAGTTGCACGCCTTTCCAGGGATCAATCTCATCAGTTACCACAGGTCCCAACGGGCAGAAAGTGTCGAAGCTCTTGCCGCGGGTCCACTGGCCGTCTTTGCGCTGCAAATCACGGGCCGTCACATCGTTGCCGCAGGTGTAGCCCAGAATGTAAGGACGAACATCGTCGCCGTCTTGCAATTCGTGGCATGCCTTGCCGATCACCGCGGTGAGCTCGCCTTCAAAATCCACGCGCTGCGAGATGTGGTATGGACGGACGATCTTGCCCCCGGGCGGTAGCAGCGAGGTCGGCGGCTTGAGAAAGATGATCAGGTCAGGCGGGACCTCATTGCCGAATTCTTTGGCGTGGTCGGCATAATTGCGGCCCACGCACACAATCTTCGAAGGCTGTGAAGGCACCAGGAGCGAAACCGAGGTGAGCGCGATGGGCGAAATTTTTTGCGCTCGCGCGAAGTCGGGCACGGCGGCGTCAGGACAGGTGCGGGTGATCTGTTCCACGCCGGAGACGGTTTCGATGAGCCCGAACTTCTGGCCATCAGAGGAAATGAATCTGCAATATCTCAATGTTCTTTTCCTTGTCTCGAGCGAAGCGAGAGATCCCTTTAATCGCAATAGTCAGCAGGTGAAGAGCCAGGCACAGTCTAAATCAGTAAGACGAAATAGCGTGGTCGCTGTAGGGATCCCTCGCTCCGCTCGGGATGTGTTCTAATCCGCCGGCACCGCCTCTGACGTTTCCGCCGACTTCCCGCTTTCATTCCCGCGCAGATCGACCGCGGAGACGGAGTAAAAATACTTTGCTCCCGCTTTCACATTCGCATCGCGATATGACGGAGTCTTTACCAGATCGCTATTGATCTTGACCGGCGCTTCTCCGGCCACGTGTCGGTAAACGTTGTAACCGGCGAAATCAGGCTCGATGTTAGGCGACCAGGTCAAGTCAATAAACGGCTGCTGCGCCATTCCCGAAAACACGGCCTGTAATCCGGAAGGTGCTGCCGGAGGAAAAACATCGTCCGCGAAAACCGAAGCCACTTGCGAATCGTTGCCTTCGACTTCGCCTTTCTTTCCGCCGCCTTGCCATACCGTTACCGGAACGATCCAATACTCATAGCGTTTCTGCCATTCAATTCCCGTGTCGATGAAGGCCATGGCTTCATTGGTGGCGTATACCTGTTGCACCGTGACCGGAGTCGTCGCGCCTTCCTGCTTGCGCATGATGCGGTACGCGTACTGGGTGTTCAGTTGTGTGTGGTTCTCCGACGGCCGGAACTGGTCCCACGTCAAGCTGATTCCCAGCGGCACGGCATTAGCCGAGACTCGTTGCGGTGGGTCCGCGGTAGGCACCAGAGGAATGCTGACCTCATTTCCGGGCCCCGCGCTCTTGCCCGTGCTGTTGGTGGCGATCACGCTGTACACTGCGAAATCTGCGGTGGTTCCGGCAGCCAGCAGTGTGGTCAGGGAATCGGTGGCGCTGGGAGCTGCCGTCTGGTCCTGTTTAAGAGCAGGTTCAAGCGGAACGTCGGCGACCACGCTGGAAACCGTACCGATCGTGCGCGAAAGCTGCATTTTCCCCGGCTTGCGGACGAGCTCGTTGTCGGTGGTGTCCGCCGGCGCCGTCCACTCCAGGGTAACCATCGCCCCCTTGCGTACCGCGCGCAAATCGCCGACTGGCTTGGGGATTCTCAGCGACGGCGGAAGCGGCGCGCCGGGTGTGCCACAACTCGTTAGCCCCCCGATGAGCAGGACGATGATGAAGAGCTGGAGAATCCGCATTGGACAATAGAGCGTAAAGGAAGCAATTAGCAAATGGCAATTGGCAAATAGCCCGGCTAAACCAGACGGAAAGCTCAACGTGTCAGAATACGCCGTTGGGATCAGCTTTAGATGCGCTAATTGCTAACTGCCAATTGCTAATTGCTTTCTTTCAGAGAATATATCTGGAAAGATCCTGGTCTTTCACAATGTCGGCGAGCATTTTGCGGACATAGGCAGCGTCAACAGTCACCGACTTGTCGGTCATTTCCGGAGCGCTGAAACTGATCTCATCGAGCGCTCGCTCCATGATCGTGTGCAGGCGTCGCGCGCCGATGTTTTCCGTGGATTCGTTGACCTTGAAAGCGAAGCTAGCGATCTCTTCCAGGGCATCGGGAGTGAATTCCAGCTTGACGCCTTCGGTTTCCAGCAGTGCCGTGTACTGCTTCACCAGCGACGATTTGGGCTCCGTGAGGATGGCGATGAAATCAGCCATGGTCAGCGACTTCAGCTCCACGCGGATGGGGAAGCGCCCCTGGAGTTCGGGAATCATGTCACTGGGCTTGGAGACATGAAACGCGCCCGCGGCGATGAACAGGATGTAATCGGTGCGCACCATGCCGTAGCGGGTGTTCACGGTAGTGCCTTCCACGATGGGCAAAATGTCGCGCTGCACGCCTTCACGGGAGACGTCTGGCCCGTGCCCGCCTTCACGCCCGGCGATTTTATCGATCTCATCGAGAAAAATGATCCCTGACTGCTCCACACGCTCCACGGCCACGCGCGTTACCTGATCCATATCGATCAACTTCGACTCTTCTTCCTGGATCAAGTATTCAAACGCCTCGCTGACTTTCATTTTCCGTTTCTTGGTCCGCTGGCCGAAGATGTTAGGCAGCATGTCCTTGATGTTGATGTCCATCTCCTCCACACCCTGGTTGGAGATGATCTCAAAGGCAGGCATATTGCGTTCACGCACTTCCAACTCCACCATGCGGTCGTCGAGGGCGCCTTCGCGCAACTGCTGGCGCAGTTTCTCGCGGCTGCGGGAAGTGGAATCCCCGTTGTCGGCTGCCAGCACGAAACCGGCGGTGGTGTTTGGCGGCGACGGCGGCGGAGGCGGAGGAAGCAGCAGGTCCAGCAATTTGTTTTCCGCGTGCTCCTCGGCTTTGTCGGCGACCTCCGCCATCCTTTCTTCGCGGATCATGTCAATCGCGATCTCCACCAGGTCGCGGATCATGGACTCAACGTCGCGTCCCACGTAACCGACTTCGGTGAACTTCGAGGCCTCCACTTTCAAAAACGGCGAGTCCGCCAGCCGCGCTAGGCGGCGTGCGATCTCCGTCTTGCCTACGCCAGTCGGCCCGATCATGATGATGTTTTTGGGCATGATTTCTTCTGCCAGGTCGGCAGGCAATTTCTGGCGGCGCATGCGGTTGCGCAGGGCAATGGCCACCGCGCGCTTGGCCTCACCCTGGCCAACCACGTACTTGTCGAGCTCCGAAACGATCTCCTTGGGAGTCATCTCTTCGAGCACTGTGCCGGCTGCTTCTTCTTGCGCCGTGCTGGGCAAATAAATAGCCATTACTGCTCCTTAAAGCATGTTTCAAAAACCGGTTTGAAGGGGCAAGGCTTCAGCCGTGCCGCTTAGAATCCCCAGAAGAAAATTGGGCTTTAGCCCTGGCGCGGTCTTCCAGGCGAATCACGAACTTCAATCCCGACCAGGTGTCATCAATCGCGCAAACTTTCACGTCCACCAGCCCGCAAGCCAGTCCAATCTTGCGCACCACGTCTTCGGTGAGATCGGTCGCCTTGCCGGAAGCTTTCTTTGGCCAGGCGATCCACAGCATGCCGTTGGCCACCAGCTTGCCGGCCAGGCCGCGAAAGTCCTTTTCCAGCGCTGCGCGTTTATCCGTGAAGTAAACCGCTACGTCAGCGCGCCCGACGGCCTTGTCTGTGGCGGTGACGCCTTCGGGCAGCGTGCCCAGATCGCGCAAAAAGCTGGGCGGATCGTTGCGCAACAGCAGGCGATGACCGGGCTTGATGCCGATCTTCTGGACGAGCGGTGTTCCTGAGTAACCGGCCATGGGCCTACGCCTGCTGGCTGGAAGCCGTCTTCGGGGTCCCCGGACCGCCCGGGGTTGGGGGGCTGGCGTGGTCCGGTGTCCCAGAGAGCTCTTCCACGGTGAAGTTCTCGTTGGTATAGATGCAGATCTTGCCAGCAATCTTCATAGCCTCCTCCGCGATTTTGCGGGCTGGGAGGTCAGTGTTCTCGATCAAGGCCCGGGCCGCTGCCAGCGCATACGAGCCGCCGCTGCCAATGGCGGCCACGCCGCCGTCGGGCTCAATTACGTCGCCCGCGCCGCTGATCAGGAAAGTCAGGCTGGCGTCAGAAACCAGCAGCAGGGCTTCCAAATGACGCAGGACCTTGTCAGTCCGCCAGTCTTTGGCCAACTCCACCGCCGCCCGGCCCAGGTTGCCATGATATTGCTCCAGCTTGCCTTCGAAACGCGCGAACAGGGAAAAAGCGTCGGCCGTGGAGCCGGCAAAGCCGGCCAGAATCTTGTCGTTGTAAAGCCTGCGGATCTTTTTAGCCGTGTGTTTGATCACGCCTTCGCCTAGCGTGACCTGTCCGTCGGCAGCCATCACCACGTGGCCATCGCGGCGAACACACACCACAGTGGTGGCGCGGACTTTCGGAGTTTGCCGGGAGACTGCTGGGCGTCGTGATGCCATGCGGACAATTTCTCATTATACAGGGGCCAAATACAGGGGCGAAGACACGCAAGTTCCTGGTGTAGAATGCCGCCGTTTCCCCCGGAGGACCTATGATGAAGAAGCGCGGAATTCTGGCGGCTGTGCTAGCCGCGTTCTTCCTGCTGGGCAGTGGGGTGCCGGCCCAGGCCATGGATCGGCACAGCAAGTGTGAGCGTCGCATCCGCCAGGCGGAAGTGAACCTGGAGAAAGCCATCCGCAAGCATGGCGAGCGCAGCCGGCAAGCGGAACACAGGCGGCGCGAATT
>DATFXI010000302.1:0-10288 GCA_035316085.1 Candidatus Angelobacter sp. | reverse complement strand
CCCGGATACAGGTCGTTCATGATGTAGCGGTACGCCTGGAAGCCAAAATGAATTACGTGTTTCTTGTGGGTCCAGGTGGCGGTATCTTCGAATTGCAGCGTTGTATCGTGGAAAGACTGGACCAGATCGTTATTCCCGATTGTTCCAGGCTGGTTCGCGCCCTGGAAGACAATCGCGGGCAGGAAGGTATCGGTTACGCTGGCAATGCCGAACGTCGCTGGAAGGTTGACTCCTGTTGGATTGGAAAAGCCTTCCGTTACCGGGAAGTAAGCGAAGCCTACACGCGCGTCGTTCAGCAATGACGCCGAGAAAGTGTGCGTTTCATCCAGCACGAAATTCTTCAGCGGGAAGGTCCGGTCCGAGTCGCCCAGCAATTGGATGCTGTTGCTGTTGGGGGCAGTGATGAACTGCTGCGACCATCGTCCCATTACATGGTCCCTGCTCGAGGGCACAAAATCGATCTTCAGGTCACCCTGGAAGGAGTTGGTCCTGAATTGCGAAATGTTGTTGGCGAACTCGTCCAGCTTTCTATAAAAGTCAGAGTTGATGATTTTGCTCGCCGCGCTGCTGAAAGTCCCGGGCGAAATAAAGTTATTGGAATAGGGTGTGCGCGTTGCCGGGTTCGCGCTGGAAAACGGGTTGAAGAGCTGTTGCACTGGATTGTTGCAAATGCCGCCGGTAAATCCCGCGGTGCATAGCGCGGAAAAATCGCCACCCCGCTGCGCCGGTGAAATGGTTCGCAACTGCGTGACCGTGGCAGGCTGGCTGTATAGCGACTCATAGTAATCCGCGAAGAAAAACAGCTTATTCTTCACGATCGGTCCGCCAAAGGTGCCGCCAAAGGCGTCATAGCGCAGTCCCGGTCTCTTGATATTGTTTAGATTGTTAGACCAGTTATTGGCGTTCAGGCCGCCGCGGCGCATGTATTCGTAGAGGGAGCCATGATACTCATTGGTCCCCGACTTGATGGTCACGTTCACTACGCCGCCTAAATAGTTACCGAAATCCGCCGGTGCGCTTCCGGTGATGAGGTTGAACTCCTGGATCGCTTCTGGGGCGGGCACATAGCCGACGTCGTTGTTGTCAGGCTGGTTGTTGTCCATGCCGTCGAGGATGAAGTTGTTCTCCTGTTCGCGCGCGCCGTTGACGTAGGGCCGTCCCGTGCCAAAACTGTTCTGGGCCGCCTGGAACCCGAACAGGTTCGGCGTGACAACGCCCGCCGCCGAGATCAAAGTCAGTTGGTTGATGTTGTGGGTTGAAAGCGGCAGATCGGTTGCCGTTTTGGAGTCCACGATGCTGCCCAGCAGGCTGGTGTCTGTCTGGAGAAGCGGAGCGGTGGTCGTGACTTCAACGACCGTTTCCTTGCCGCCGACCTTCAACTGAAACTCAAGACGAGCAGTTTGGTTCATCACCAGGGTCATGGCGGGCTGTTTTGCTATCTGGAAGCCCTTGGCCTCCACGGTAACTTCGTACTGCCCGACGGGCACATTCGAGATATTGAAAGCGCCGGTGTCGTTGGTCGTCGCCGTCCGCACTGTCCCACGATCCACGTCTTTCGCTGAGACAGTGGCGCCTTGAATCGGAGCTTTGGTCGGGTCCACCACTGTGCCAGTGATGTTGGCGGTAAACTCCTGCGCAGCGCAAGACAGCGTGCACGCGACTAGCACGAAACAAACAGCCAGGGCGCTAAGAATTGCCCGGCCGGGTTGGTGTTGTCGAGGGCTCCCTGAAGCTGAAGGAGAGCCAGAATCAAGTCCTAATCCCTTGCGAAAACAGTATGCGCGCTGCATTTGACCTCCATTCGTTGCGACTCGTAGAGTCGCGTGCTTTGCCCGTGCCCTTGAAAGGAGCCCGGAATTCGATGATGAGAGTCCAGTGACGTCCATTTGTTTATTGAAACGTTTTTGTAAAACCAAACGGCGGAAATTTTCCTCTACCCGTTAACATCTGTCAAGTACTTGTAATAAATTTTTTTAACAGTGCTTACTTCAGGGATGCCACGACTCCGAGATCTGTGATTTTTGGAATTTTTCCGTATTCTGGAAGGCGGTCAAAAACTTCCAAATTCTGGAGATTCGCGGTCGGGCATTTGTTCTAGAAGTCCCAGTTTGTGCGGCTAGCCGCTTGGAAACGGTCACACGGCCGCGCGACAGCAGTCGCCGCGAAGCGCCTCCAGCATAGGCAGTCGCGCAGCGCCCATGAGCCCGGCGTCGCCGCCAAGCCGGGTGGGAGTGATGATGGGGGAATCCTGTTTTTGCCCTTTCTGGGCGCGAGTGCGGAAGACAATGGATCGGCTCTTGAGTTCACGAAACAGTGCTGGGGAGAAGATGTCCCACGCCTGGGAGAGGCCTCCGCCCAATACATAGAGTGGTAGATTTAGGACGTTGATGAGGTTGGCGAGTGCGATGCCCAGGGCGCTTCCGGCAATGTCAAAGATCTGGCACGCAACTGGATCGTTCCGCAGGGCAGCCTGAAACACAGCTTCCGCGGTCAATTCCTGGCTCGTGTCGGCGAGCTGATTCAACCTGGTGGGCTCGCCGCGAGCTATGGCCTCGGCAGCGAGACGGCGAATCGCTGTGGCCGAAGCGTATTGCTCCAGGCAGCCATGGTTCCCGCAGCCACAGGGACGGCCGTCAGGTATCACCGTCGTATGGCCCACCTCGCCTGCCATGCCGGCCACACCGTGCCAGGGACGCCCATGGACCAACAAGCCACCACCTACGCCGGTGCCCAAGGTCAGCATGCAAAGATCTTCCACCCCTTGCCCGGCCCCAACCCATTGCTCGCCCAAAGCCGCGCAATTAGCATCGTTCTCCAAGACAACCGGCATGCCCAATCGAGCCTCAAGATCTTGCACCACGGGATAATCGTTCCAGCCAGGGAGATTGGAAGCAGAGCGAAGGATTCCGTTGGCAAGATCAACAACCCCAGGAATTCCTACTCCAATGCCAAGAAACGCGTGCGTGGCGGCATGGCGCCGAATCAAGCCTCGAATCGCCGAGGTCATTTCCTCGATGACGGTCTCACGCGGCCCCTCCGTCCTCTTGTCAATGGTCTGGAGTTTGCTGCCTGTCGCGTCAATCGCGGCGACTCGCAGGTTCGTTCCTCCCAAGTCGACACCAATGGCGAATTGCATTGGACTCACCCCGGACGCTGGCCAGGTCTTCCCAGCCGAGGGCTGAAAAGCCACGGCTGTAGCGCCGGAATTGAATTATAATAAAACGTTTCAATAAATCCACTAAAAAATGGAGGGTCTGTTCAATGAATGGCCCCCGGCAGACGTGGCAAAAAGCGGGCGAGCAGGATATGCTTACGGCGTCAACAGATGAGAAGAATTCAGGATCGGGGAACTTGAAGCGCAAGGAGAACAGAAAGAATACTGTAACCATCCGCGACGTCGCTCGCGCCAGCGGTTTTTCCACCAGCACCGTCTCAATCGTTTTGAACAGCGCACCCTTGGCACGCTACATCCCTCCGCCGACGAAAGCGCGCATTCAAAAAGCGGCGAAGAGTTTGGGCTATCGTCCCAACATTTTTGCCAAGTCTTTGCGCAGCAAGCGCAACCATACGGTAGGCGTCATGCTGTTCGACGTTACCGATCCTTATTGCACGCTGATTCTCCGAGGAATTGAGAATTCTCTTTACCAGGCATCTTACCTGCCCATTTTGACCGACGCGCACAATGAGCGCGGGCGGTTTGAGCGCTATCTGGAGATGTTGCTGGAGCGCCGGGTTGAAGCCCTGATCGTGCTGGCCAACTGGCTTTACCTGGACATCAATTTGCTCGGCGACCTGGAGAAGCCTCAGATTCCCACCGTCATTATCGGCCGTGAGCTTGATTCCAGCGCGACGAGTTCGGTTACGGTGGATGATGAAGGTGGCGGGTACTCGGCTGCCGCTCATCTTTACACTCTCGGCCATCGCAAGATCGCTTTTGTTCGCGGCCCCAAAGCGCTCTCCAGCAGCAAAAACCGTTGGCGTGGTGTTCAGCGCTTTGCGCGCGATGCGGGCCTCGAACTTGACCCCAAGCTCATTGTCGATTTGCCGGATCAGTTAAGTCCAAACGTCGGGGTTGAGGACGCATACCGCATGACCAATGAGCTTTTGAACCGTAGGCGCTCTTTCACCGCCCTCATGGCCTTCGATGACATGACATGCTTTGGGGCGCTGCGCGCTCTAACCAAGTCGGGAATCAAAGCGCCCAATCAGTGCTCCCTAATCGGATTCGACGATATCGCTCCGTCATCCATCTTTGTTCCCTCGCTCACCACCGTCCGCCAGCCCATGGAGTCGATGGGGGCCGCAGCTGTCAGTATCGTGGTCGATGCCATCAACGCGGTGGGAGAGGAGAGGAAATTCGTGGCGGTACACCGCAAGCTGCCCGCCGAGCTGGTGATCCGCGAGTCCACCCGCGCGCTTCCATGAAGAAACTTTTCATCGCGGCGCAGGAGCACCGGCCACGTGAGTGCCCTTGGAAGCGATCCCCGGAAGGGTCACGGGAAGTGTGCCGCGAGGTTGCAACTCTCCGAACAATAACTTCACTGCGCTGACTTCGGAGGTTGACGATCTGGAATACGCGCAGATGTATGTCTCGACCGCGAGACCCTGGGCGACATAAGGATTTCCCATCGCCAGCAGTGCAGTTTTTGCTCCGGCTGTATCCAGAATCTGCGTTACCAGGTCGAGTGATGCCGGGTCCAACCCTACGCTGTTGACCAGCTTGCCGCTCACCATGACCTGCTTGGCTGCAACCGGCGTCACATATGCGGCCACTACGACTTTCTCCGCCTGCTTCACCGCGGTCAGGATTTCTTCTTTCAACAATTCTGCCAGTTTGCTGTCCGCATAAAAAACCGTAGCGCCGGGCTGGCGCACCTTTAGTTCAGTCTCGAAGACACGGCCCGAATCGCTGCGAATCGAATCCGTCAAAATGATTGCTACCAGTCGAGTGCCGGGGGGCTGCTGAGTCTGAGCTGTACCATCTGCTGCCGGGCGGCGAGCGAGACTGGGCAACGGCAGGACTTTGCCATTGTCTCGAACCAGGGTGATCGCGTCATCCGCAACCTGCTGCGCGAATTCCAGGTCCGCCTGACGGCTGACGCGATGGGCTACCTGCTCCAGATCCACCAGCTTTGCCCGGTCGAGCCCGACGGCAGCCTTCATTTCCAGGATTTTCTCGACTGACTGATCAATTCTCGATTCAGGAATTTCCCCGCGCTTGACGGCATTCACGATTCCATGAAAAGCGCCGTCGAGGTCTGTAGGCCACAAGATGACATCATTGCCAGCTTTCACGGCGTCAACGGCCGCTCTGGCGCTCGGATTTCCCTGTTCAGGAGGGTACAAGCTGGTCAGACCGCGCATCTCCATCGCGTCGGTCACCACGATGTTCTTGAAGCCGAGCCGCTTCTGTAAGACGTCGCCCACGATCTTCGGCGAGACCGTGGCCACCGTGTTGGGATCGGGATCGAGCGCCGGCACGGAAAGGTGGGCCACCATCACCGCATCGACGCCCGCATCAATCGCCTTCGTGAATGGCAACAACTCCACGCTGTTAAGCCGTTGAGCGTCGCCTTCCACTTTGGCAACGCCGAGATGGGAATCTGTCCCAGTATCGCCATGGCCGGGAAAATGTTTGGCGGTGGTCAGCATGCCGTGGCTCTTGGCGCCGCGAACAAACGCTGCCACGAATTCTCCGACCTTCTGGGGATCCTCACCAAAAGAGCGAGTATTAATGATGGGGTTATCAGGATTACTGTTGACGTCTGCAACCGGAGAGAAATCCCAATGAACGCCCACAGCGCGCGCTTCGGCTGCCGTGATAGCGCCGAGTCTTTCCGCGTAGTCCGGGTTGGCGGTGGCGCCAAACGCCATTGCGTCGGGAAACGCCGGGACGCCGCTCACCCGCGATGCCAGTCCGCTCTCAAAGTCCGCTGCAATCAGCAACGGCAAAGTAGAGTCGCGTTGCAACTGGTTGGCCATGGACGCAACTTCCAACGGTGGATTCTTGAGCAGCAGTGGTCCATCCACGTGGACCGTCAGCACGACAGAACCGATGTGGTAGTTCCGCATGTGATCGCGAAATTGCTTGTACGCGTCACCATCTACGTTCTGGAAGTCGGTAAAGTAGCGGAGACTCAGCATCTGGCCGACCTTTTCTTCCAGCGACAACCTCTTCAGCGTTTGCCGGGCCCAGCGCCGGCCTTCGCTGGTCAGCTTTACCGGTCCAGGAGGCAGATATGGGTCAGCCGCTGCGCAAGACAGCGCGAAAAGACAAACGCACAAGATCGCGCACAAAAGTTTCTTCATGGTTGAGAAGAAAGATAGCAGAAGACGCTCCGGAATAAAGTAAATGAAAAAACTGAGGCGATGGCTGTTGCCATCGCCCCCAGTGTTTTCTATTTTGTTATGGTACTCCGCAAACGTTGATGTATTCATGGTTGTAAGCGAGTATGGGCGCGCCATTCCCGTTCATGGTACTGGCGGTGCCGTTTCCCGTCGGAGTATCGCGGTCGAACGACCAGAACCGGGCGGCGACCAGCTTGTTGGATTTAACGAAGGCACATATGGTATCGACGTCGTGCAGGCTCGTGACCTCGTCCTGCGTATCATTCTGACCGAGGTCTATGGTCAATCCAATGTGCTCAAAGGGGATGCCAGACTGCTGATTGAGCGCCTCCGCAGCAGCAACCGCAGATTGGCCCATATCGCAGCGGTTGTTCGCCACCACGCAGTTGTTGGGGTTGGTGGAGCCGTAGTCCATCGCCATCAGGTTGACGACATAATTGCCTCCGAGACCCAGTCGCTTGATCTCGTTGACCACCGTTCCGCCAATGCTTCCGCCCGTGATCGGATTGGCGGATAGCGAGCCGAGAGATTGGATGGTGAAACTGAATATCAGGTTGGGGAACTGCGTCTGGGCCGCCTTAGTGGCATTAATGAGATTGTCGATGACCTGTTGGCTTTGGCCACCCTCGATGTCGAAGTCAATCCCGACCAGGTTGGGCGAGTTGTAAGTGTTGATGAAGTTGATCAGCCCCTGTCCGCTGGGGCAGTCGAATACGCCGTTGGCTCCTCCGGTGCTGATGATGTATTTCTTGCCCGCGTTGACGAAGGCTTGAACGTTGGTGGTTTCCATCGCCGAAGTGATGCCGGCCCAGGTTTCCGAACCGCAGGTGCCAGTGGCGAAAGCCCAGATCAACGTCGAGTTCGGCATGACGCTGGTGACCGGTTGGACCGTGCCCGTTACCGCTGAGCGCTGCAAGCCGGTATTAAAGTCGGCGTTAATGGTTACATCCTTGTACACCGCGAACATGAAGGCGCCGGGCGGAAGAGGCGTTGGCGTAGGCGTAGGTTGCGGTGTGGGCGTGGGGGTCGGGGTTGGTCCCGGGCCACCAGCGGTACAGGAAACGCCGGTGAACCATGGATCTCCGGTCCCCGCTGGACCGGCGTTGCCCGGCAGAGTGGGGTCTTGGTTCATGTTCCAGAACTGGGCCTTAAAGTTCAAGCCGTTCTTGCTGGCCATATTGCCGCCATTGCAAGTTGTAGTAGCAGTGTTGCAGTAGGCCAGGTTCGGATTCCATGCCGGCGCACAGGTCCCGCCACCGGGTGTGGGTGTCGGTGTCGGGGTGGGTGTTGGTGCCGGCGTCGGTGTGGGAGTTGGAGAAGGTGGTGGGGCGCTGCCGCTACAAGGTCCTAAGTCCGTCCACAGTGCCGGCGTATTGGGTGGCTGCCAGCCGTCGATTGTGGTGTATCCGCCTTGGATCGCTTTCCAGTTGTGACCGTTGAACGAAAGAACTTCGCCCACGGAAATAGGTATACCCACCTGCCACGGTGGAGCACAAGCTTGAGTTTGAGCAGAAGCCGTAATTGACATCCCGAAAGACAGAATGCAGATTGCGGCAAGGATGAAGATGATTGGAAACCGTATCTTCATGAAGAGACCTCCTTACATGGTCCGCTCCGAAGGCCTTGGAGCAGCAGTTGACAAGTCGAGCCGAGCAGTCCTTCGCTGCCATGGCGTAGCGTTGACGGTTCCACGGCGCCAGCGTGTCTCGCCGCGTTTGTGTTTGGCGCCGCGATTTCGGGGACGGAGTGTATTGCCTTTTAAAAAACGATTCAATAGATTTCATTAAAAGTTAGTAAAATTTATTCCCATTTCGGGAAGGGCAAGATAGCCGCCCGATGCAGAACAGTGGAGGGCTTTGCGGAACACTCGGGTAGTTGCACAGATGCGACTCTTGTAATTCACCTCAGTGTGTCCGCGTGGTTTTATACTTTGGAGCGCACCCGAATGCCGTTGGAATGAAGACTGCCATCACAGCCGCGCGTCTCTACACCCCGACTCACGCCGTCGATTCGCCCTTGGTTGTGATCGACGACGAACGCATCGTCTCTGCGGCGGCGCGCGCGGCCAGCACCGTGCCGAAGGGGGCACGGCAACTCGATTTTCCTGGCATGGTCCTCGCCCCGGGATTCATTGACGTCCACATTCACGGCGGCAGCGGCCATGATGTTATGGAGGATGACGATGGTGCGATCGCCGCCATTGAACGGCACATGCTGCGACGCGGCGTGACCAGCTATTTGCCTACCACCGTGACAGCCCCTCTCAAGAAGACGCTTACTGCCCTCCGACACTTGGGCCGGCAGATCAGCAATCGCCCTTCTCACCCAGACAGGTCCCGCCCGCTGGGAATTCATCTCGAAGGACCATTTATCAGCCACGCTCGCCGAGGCGTGCATCCGACGGAGCATCTGCTGGAGCCTTCCGTCGATATGTTTGATCGATTCTGGCAGGCATCAGAAGGAGCGATCCGCATGATGACCATTGCGCCGGAGCTTTCTGCCGCTCAGGAAGTCATCGGCTATGCCAGCGGGCTTGGCGTGCGTGCCAGCATGGGTCACTCGGATGCGACGTATGACGAAACCTTCGCCGCCATTGCAGCCGGCGCCAGTCATGCCACGCACGTGTTTAACGCGATGCGGCCGCTCGGTCATCGCGATCCAGGGATCCTCGGGGCGGTGCTTACTGAGGATCGGATTTCCGCCGATATCATTGCGGACGGTCTTCATCTGGCGCCGAGCATCGTCAAACTTTTCCTTGCGGCCAAAGGCCCAGATCACGCCATTTTGATTACCGACGCGATCAGTGCCACAGGCATGCCCGACGGAAGATATTCGCTGGGCGAAATAGAGGTGGAGGTCAAAGGCGCGCGTTGCGATTATCAGGGCAAGCTTGCCGGCAGCGTTCTCACACTGGATCACGCCGTGAGGAACGTCATGACATTTGCTGAATGGTCCTTGCAGCAGGCAGTGCAACTAGTCACGCTGAACCCTGCGCGTCTATTGGGGATTCACGACCAACGAGGGATGATCGCCGCCGGCCATGTGGCGGACCTGGTGGTCCTTACTCCTGAGGGCAAGGTGGTAAAGACGATCGCTGAGGGACGCATCACCTGAGAGTTCTCAAACCTTCCGTTTCTAAGCGCGTCGGTCCCGCCAAAACAAAGCCGCCTGCGCTGCAGGCGCAGGCGGCAGGTTAATTGAAACTCCTTTTGGCTAGCCGGCTTTCTCCATGGCAGGCAGAGAGATGTCGCGGCGCTCCACCATTTCCTTGGTGACTTCAAATTCCTTGACGCGCTTTTGGCTGGGCAGTTGATACATCAGGTCGAGCATAAGCTCTTCCAGGATCATGCGCAGGCCGCGCGCGCCCACCTTGCGGTGCATGGCTTCGCGGGCGATGGCCTGCAGGCCGCCATCGGTAAAGCGCAGCTTCACGTTCTCGAATTCGAACATGCGCTGGTATTGCTTGATGATCGCGTTGCGCGGCTTGGTGAGAATTTCAATCAGCGCGGCCTCATCGAGGTCATTGAGAATCCCGACGACCGGCAGGCGGCCGACGAATTCGGGAATCAGCCCGAAGCGAACCAGGTCTTGGGGCTCGGCCTTGGCCAGCAATTCCGTGTCGCGCTTGCTGGCTTCAGTAAATTCTTTTTCCTTCTGCTCATTGGTGCGAAAGCCCATTGACTTCTTGCCGATGCGCCGGGCAACGATTTTCTCCAGGCCCACGAAAGCGCCGCCGCAGATGAACAAAATGTTGGTGGTATCGACTGGCGTGAATTCCTGGTGAGGATGTTTGCGCCCCCCCTGGGGAGGCACATTGGCCACAGTGCCTTCTAAAATCTTGAGCAAAGCCTGCTGTACGCCTTCACCGCTAACGTCGCGGGTAATGGACGGGTTCTCGTCCTTGCGGCCGATCTTGTCGATCTCATCAATATAAATGATG
>DATFXI010000301.1:0-3054 GCA_035316085.1 Candidatus Angelobacter sp. | reverse complement strand
CACCGATGGGATACCGGAATTCAAGTCCCAGGACGAACTGGACGCTTACATCGTCAAACTCGAGAGCGAGATGCGCGAAGCTGCCAAGCGTTTTGAGTTCGAAAAAGCTGCCAAGTTGCGGGACACGGTGCGCGATTTGCGAACCAAGGAATTTTTGTTCACCTAGTGGTCTTCTTCGAGCCCCTGGCTGACGCGGAACACGTGTCCGTCGGGGTGCCGTATGTGCATTTCCCGGACGTTCCAAGGCATGTTGGCAGGGTGAAACGTGATGTCGAGCCCTGCGGCGGTGCATTGGCGGTGGACTTCATCAACATCGTCTACCCACACCGACATCCAGGCGCCCTTGTCCAATTGATCGGTCCCGTCCCCGAAAGTAGAAGTGTTGGCGCCACGGCCGCGGCCTCCCTGGCCACCTTGGCAGAGAAAGATCTCACATTCGCCTGAGGCAACCGCACCGAACGTCGGAGGAGTTCCCCAATCCCAGAGCTTTTTCCAGCCCCATCTTTCAAACCAAGCGAACGTTGCAGGAATGTCGGATACGTTCAAGATCGGGGTCACGCCTTTAACTTTCATGCACGAAAGTATACAGAGCTATCAGGGCGATGAACGTCTGCTATTCGCTCCGCTCACGTTTGCCTAAAGGCCCGCCCGCCGCGGCGGGCAATCGAACACGCTGATACTGCTAGTGGGTCAGTTTGCAAGCTGACCCACTACACGTGCTCCGAAAAAGCGGTACAATTCTTGCGTTTTGCCAATGCGGTTTGGCTTCTCTTGACCGCCTGCTTTACTATGTTTCACTTCCTGGGACCGCCGAGCTGCCGTTGAAGAGGTGGGCAATGAAAAAAATCAGTGTCACAGTGAACGGAACCACGCACCACAGCGAGATCGAACCTCGCCTGCTACTGGTCCATTACCTGAGGGACGTTCTCAACCTCACCGGGACGCACGTTGGCTGCGAGACGTCTTTGTGTGGCGCATGCACGGTGCTGGTAGACGGCCAGGCGGTGAAGTCGTGCACCATGCTGGCGGCGCAGGCCGACGGCTCTACCGTCACCACCATCGAAGGCCTGGCGCAGAATGGCGAGTTGCACCCCATCCAGCAGGGATTCTGGGAACATCACGGATTGCAGTGCGGTTATTGCACGCCGGGAATGATCATGGCCTCAGCTCAGATCCTGCAGCGCAATCCTGATCCCAGCGCAGAAGAGATCCGGCACGGCCTGGAGGGCAACCTCTGCCGGTGCACCGGGTACCAGCATATTGTCCAGTCGGTGCAATGCGCCGCGAAGAAGATGAAGTCCAAGTCGGTTGCCCGGTAGCTGTTCCAGCGGAGGACGTATGGCGGAAAAATTTGTTGGCAAGAGCGTAAAGCGCACGGAAGACCCCCGTCTGATCCAGGGGTTGGCCCACTACGTGGACGACATCAAGCTGGCGGACACGCTGCACGCAGCGTTTCTGCGCTCCATTTACGCGCATGCGCGAATCAAGAAGATTGACACGACCGCGGCTATGAAGCTTCCCGGCGTGGTCGCGGTTTACACCGGCAAAGATATCTCGCAAAAGATCGGTGCGGTGCCCTGCGGCGCAGCCATCCCAGAAATGAAAGTTCCGGACCACCGCGTGCTGGCGACCAGCAAAGTTTATTGGGTGGGACATCCGGTGGCCGTTGTCATCGCGGAGAACAAATACATCGCCCGCGATGCGGTAGATCTGATCAACGTAGATTACGAAGAGCTTCCGCCGGTGCTCGACGAAGAAAAGGCTGCCGATCCCAAGAGTCCGGTGATCCATGAGCAGTTTGGATCGAACATCGCGTACAAACTTACCGCAGGCGAAGGCGATATTGAAGCGGCGCTGAAATCAGCCGACAAGATCGTGAAGCAGAAAATCCTGCACCGCCGGCTGGCGCCTATCGCGATGGAGCCGCGCGGCGTGCTGGCGCGGTACTATCCCGGCGAACAGGAGCTCACTCTGTGGTCCTCGAGCCAGATTCCTCATCTCGCGCGCACGCAGTTGTCTCTCATGCTCAGCATGCCGGAGAACAAGCTGCGCTTTATCGCTCCGGAAGTCGGGGGCGGATTCGGTTCCAAGCTTAACGTATACGCGGAAGAGGCAGTCATCGGGTACGCCGCCATGCAACTGGGTCGTCCGGTGAAGTGGATTGAAGGACGCCGCGAAAACATCCAGGGCACCATCCACGGCCGCGGCCAGGCCGGCTACATCGAGATCGGCTGCAAGAAGGACGGGACCATCACCGGCTTCCGCTACAACGTGTTTGCGGACATGGGCTCGTACTTCCAGCTGCTTACGCCCGCTATCCCCACGCTGACCGGGCTGATGCTCTCCGGCTGCTACAAAATTCCGGCCATCCAGATGAACGTTACGGCGTGCTTCACCAACAAGATGTCCACGGACGCGTACCGCGGCGCGGGACGACCGGAAGCTACGTACGTGATCGAGCGCGCCATGGATCTGGTGGCGCTGGAGCTGGGCATGGATGCGGTCGACGTCCGCCGCAAGAATTTCCCCGCGCCGTTCGGCGGCGACCAGCCGTTCAAGACCGCCACCGGCCTGTTCTACGACAGCGGTAACTATCAGGGCGCGCTCGACAAGGCTCTAAAGATGGCCGACTACACCAAGCTGCGCGACGAGCAGAAGAGAGCCCGCAGCGAAGGCCGCTTGCTGGGGATCGGGGTTTCCACATACGTTGAGATCTGCGCCATGGGGCCGTCGCCAGCGCTGCCCGCCGGCGGTTGGGAGAGCGCCACCGTCCGTATCGAACCCACCTGCAAGGTGACTATCCTTACTGGCGCTTCGCCGCACGGCCAGGGCCAGGAGACATCATTCGCTCAGATTGCCGCTGACGAACTGGGCCTGCAAGTGAATGACGTAACCGTGATCCACGGTGATACCGCCGTCGTGCAGTACGGCATCGGAACTTTCGGCAGCCGCGCAACCGCGGTGGGCGGCACGGCAGTTTACATGTCGTTGCAGAAGCTGAAAGAAAAAGCCAAGAAGATGGCAGCGCACTTGCTCGGCGCGGACGCATCGGCT
>DATFXI010000300.1:0-2698 GCA_035316085.1 Candidatus Angelobacter sp. | reverse complement strand
AACATCAGGTCCGGCGTGCGCTCAAATTTCTCGACTACGCGCCCATCGTGTTCGTCTCTGCTTCATCGGGCAAGAACGTAGATAAAATCTTCGCGCTTCTGGAGCTTGTGGAGTCCGAGCGACGCAAGCGCATCTCGACGGGGCAAATGAACCGTTTTCTTGAGACCGTGGACTTCGAGCGAGCCGGGGTTCCCCATCGCCAGAAAGTCAAGGTCTTTTACATGACCCAGGCATCTGTGGCGCCACCCACGTTTGTTCTTTTCACGGACAAAGACGTGAAATTACACTTTTCCTACGAGCGGTTTCTTGAAAACCAGATTCGCAGGGCGTTTGGGTTCACCGGAACGCCCATCCGCATCAAGAACCGGGCACGAAGCAAGGTGGAACTGGCAGCGAAGAAGCCGCGGCGCAGATGACTTCGTCTCACATCGCCGGCGCAGCGCCGGGAAGCGGCGGCGGAGGCGGCACTAGCGGGGCAGGCGTCACCGGAGCCGGGGTCTGCGGCCAGAGCAGCGCGCCGAGCCGGGGATAGCGTCCACCGAAAAAGTAGAATGAGTACGAGGTAAAAAAAACAGCAACCGGAGCGCTGGCCAGAATACTGAGAACCAACAAGAGACCTACCGCCACCAGAATCCCAATCGCCGCAAGAATGATTCCGATTACCATGCCTGCCGGCCCCGCATTTTTCAACAACAGCACAAACACGACCACGACAATGGCCGTGGGGATCGCAAGCACCAGAATAATGACAACCATGGCAATGCCAACTGCCACTCCAGCGGCAATCGACAACACCAGCTTCATTCCCAGATAGCCAGCGAAGGCCCAGGGCTCGGCTGTGATCATCTCTTTGAGCCGCGACCAGGCTCCCCCGATGGTTGTCCCGTCGAGCGCCAGAATGGGCACCATGAAATCGTTGACCAGGCTGGTGATAATGGCCGCGACCATCACCAACACAAGAACGCCCAGCAGTATCGGTATCAGGTAGCCGAAAAGAGCAGGAAAGGGATTGTCGCCTGTGAAAACGCCGCTCTTGTAGGCCCGCCACAATGGCAGACCAAGGATCAGTCCCAACAAGACCGCACAAGCGAGCATGTAACAGATCAGAAAGCCGAAGTAGCGGTTGGCTGGTCCGCCGTAACGCCACCAACCGCGAGCAATCTGGGGATCGCGCTCGAGCACCGAGTCGAGGAGAATGAACCTGAACCGGCAGGAAAGATAGAGAAATGCCACGGACAAAGCCATGGTCAACGCCACGGCCATGATTACCAGGATCATATGCTCGCTGAGGAAGACGCGAATCGTCTGCTCGACATCGTGGCCAGCGGTGCCGCCTTCGCTCCCACCGGGAAGGCCGCCTCGATAGTTGAAACCACCGGAGGTACCGGCTCCTGCCAGCCAGCCAATGAACCCGATCTTTAGCCAGGTCTTGAAGCGAAACGGGCGAAACAGCATGGCCTTCATCCGCTCAAAGGCGGGATTGATAGCGTCAACGGCTGAGAGTCGAAACATAGGCGTCCGTCCGGCCCCGATTCTGAGTCGCCGTCCCAAACTGCGCGAGCCACGATGCTAAGGCCTGCAAGGCCCTTTCACAAACCATTTTGTGGCGCAGTTTCTTGTCGCGGACTTGGCGGCGCGCGGCGTCGTCCATTTGCGGCAGAAGATCAAAAGTGATGTTGGCAGGCTGAAAGTTCTTCGCTTCCGCGTGACAGAGATAGGTGACCAGCGACCCTAACGCCGTCTCCCGCGGCGGCGGGACCGCGGGAAGCCCCTGTGCGACGCGCGAGACGTGCATCCCCGCCAGCATGCCCATGGCGATCGATTCCGTATAGCCTTCCACGCCGGAGATTTGCCCGGCAAAAAAAACGCTAGGATGCCGCCTCAAGCTAAGCGTTTCCAAGAGCAGCGAGGGCGCGTTGATGTAGGTATTGCGATGAATCTGTCCGTAGCGCAGGAACTTGGCGTTCTCCAGGCCCGGGATAAGCCGCAGCACCTTGGCCTGCTCGCCGAATTTCAAATGATTCTGAAAGCCGACCAGGTTGTAAGAATCGGCCCGCAGGTTCTCGCGGCGCAATTGCACCACCGCATACGGACGCTTGCCGGAACGGGGATCCTCCAGGCCTACCGGCTTCATGGGGCCGAAGCGCAGGGTGTCGCGCCCGCGCCGAGCGATTTCCTCGATGGGCAAGCAGCCTTCGAAGTAATTCAGCTTCTCCCAGTCGTGGCCCTCGACGGATTGCGCCGCTGTCAGCCCATCCACAAAGCGCTCGTACTCATCTTTCGTGAATGGGCAGTTGATGTAATCGGCCGTGCCTTTGCCATAGCGCGCGGCGAAGTACACGCGCTCGATGTCAATGGAATCGGCTTCCACGATCGGGCTGATGGAATCATAGAAATACAGATGGTCGCTGCCGGTGAGCCGCGCGATCTCTTGCGAAAGTGCATCCGAGGTCAGCGGACCGGTGGCAACGATGGTCAGGCCATCGTTCTCTTCGACGCGCGTCACCTCTTCGCGGACCACCTTGATTCTGGGTTCAGCGGAGATGGCTTCCGTGACTCTCGCCGCGAAAGCTTCGCGGTCAACGGCCAGCGCGTGCCCGGCGGGAACGGCGGTCTCGCGAGCGATCTCGATCAGCAGCGAGCCCGCGCGGCGCATCTCTGCCTTGAGCAGCCAGGGAGCAGTGTTCTCGCTTTCCGA
>DATFXI010000299.1:0-15658 GCA_035316085.1 Candidatus Angelobacter sp. | reverse complement strand
AAGTCCCAGGCGTTGAGCGAAGTGGACGGACTGCTCTCCGGGCAAGCCTACGTCAAGAACGCTTCGGGAAAGATAGCTTCGAACGGGATGCTTCGTCTTGAGGATGCGCATGTCCGCAACCTGGAAGTGGGATATCCAATTGCTCTTGATTACGACGTTGCCGGAGACCTCGGCAACAACATGATCCAGGTCCACAAAGGTAACATCAAACTCGGATCGACCCCGGTCACCATAACTGGAACCATCAACGGCCAACCCACGCCCGCACAGTTCGACCTCCACGTCACGGCGGCGAACGCATCCATTTCAGAGGCAGCGCGACTGGCTTCGGCTTTCGGCGTTGCCTTCGACTCGGGCACGAGAGTGGCCGGACAAGTCAACGCCAACTTACAGGCACGTGGCATTGCCAACCAGCTATCACTCGATGGACAAGTTTCAGGCCGGAATCTTGAAATCAGCAGCAAACAGATTGCGCAGCCGGTCAAGGTGCCGAGTGTGGACCTGGCTCTGACACCGGACACGATCCGTTCTAACGACTTCACTGCTACAGCAGGGTCCACGAACGTATCCGGCAACTTTGTGCTCACGCAATACAGGACGCCCAACAGCAGCATCACGGCCACGCTCCGAGTACCACGCGCGCGCATCAGTGAGCTCCTCAGCATTGCCAAAGCTGCAGGGGTCTCCGCCGTCGACGGTGTGTCTGGGGATGGCACTGTGGCTCTCGACCTCCAAATGCAGGGTCCGACCAAAAACTTATCGGCATTTATCTTCAGCGGCGCCGGCAAAGTCCAGAACGCTTCGCTCAAGCTGCCTTCTCTCAACGAGACGGTACAAATCCACAACTCTGACATGCGCTTCAGCCAGAATTCGGCCACGCTGGAAAATGTTTCCGCTACAGTTGGGCAAACCAATGCTTCCGGCTCACTCACCGTGAAAGATTTCGCCGCGCCGCAGATTACGGCCAACCTGCACGTCCCAGGCGCGCGCATCAGCGAACTCCTCAGCATCGCCAAAGCCGCGAAGCTTTCCGCCGTTGACGGCGTGTCCGGAGACGGAACCCTGACTCTCGATGTCCAGGTCCATGGTCCAACAAAGAATCCATCGGCACTCATGTTCAACGGCACCGGCAAAATTCAGAACGCGTCGCTCAAGCTGCCTTCTCTCAACGAGACGGTACAAATCCACAACTCCGACATGCGCTTCAGCCAGAATTCAGCCACGTTGGAAAATGTTTCCGCTGCAGTCGGGCAAACCAGTGCTTCCGGCTCCCTCACCGTGAAAGATTTCGCTGCGCCCCAGATCACGGCCAAGCTGCGGGTGCCAAACGCGCGTATTGGTGAACTCCTCAACATCGCCAGTGCCGCGAAGATTTCCGCCGTCGAGGGCGTATCCGGGGATGGTATGCTGACTCTCGACGTCCAAGTGCAGGGTCCAACCAAGAACCCATCGGCGCTGGTGTTCAACGGCACCGGCAAAGTCCAGAACGCGTCACTCAAGCTGCCTTCGCTGAACCAGCCGGTGCAGATCCACAACTCCGACATGCGCTTCAGCCAGAATTCGGCCACACTGGAGAATGTTTCTGCCGCGGTTGGACAAACCAATGCTTCCGGCTCGCTCACCGTGAAGAATTTCGCGGCACCGCACGTTCAATTCACCCTGAACGCCGACAAGGTCAACGTCAGGGAGCTGCAGGAGATATTCGGTGTCAAGCCGGCATCAGCCACACAGGCGGCGACCAGAAAGAACTTCTGGCAGATTGTTCCTCAAGCGTACGCGCAGGCTGACAACCGCCAGCCAGCAAATGCGCGGGGCCAATTCAATCTTCTTGCTAGGATGACGGGCGCAGGCACGATCACCATCAGCTCCATCCAGTATGACAACTTGTTGATGACCAACGCCAAGTCCAATGTCACGATCGACCACGGCTTGATCACGATGAATCCGGTCACTGCCGATCTGTACGGCGGAAAGCAGAACGGTAACATCATCCTGGACATGCGTGGGACGCAACCGGTCTACACGGTCAATCTCAAGACCGACCAGGTTGACGCAAACAAACTGCTTTCGTCGGTGTCCTCGGTGAAAGAAGCTCTCTACGGTCTGCTGGCATCCAGCATCAACGCCAGGTTCAGCGCGCCCACGGCAGATGCCATCGCTCGCAACCTGAATGGCAAACTGGCGATCAACCTTACGAACGGCAAGCTCATGAACGTTGACTTGTTGCATGAACTGGCATCCGTCGGACAGTTCATGGGAAATCTTCCCGCCGCCAAGGACTTTACGAATATCGTGCAGCTCTCCGGCACGTTCGACGTGCAGAATGGAGTGGCCCAAACATCCGACACGAAAGCCAGCGTCGACTTCGGTACCATGGCGGCTACTGGCTCGGTGAATTTGGCCGACCAGTCGCTGCACCTGCGCGTAACCGCAGTGTTGAACAAACAACTCAGCCAGCAAGTGGGTGGCAGCGAGATTGGCGGTTACATGAACACGGCCTTGGCGAATAACCAGGGCGAATTGGTGCTGCCGGTGACGGTGACCGGGACCTTCCAGCACCCCAAGGTGGCTCCAGACTTCCAGCAGATGGCCCAGTTGAAATTGCAGAACATCCTGCCAACAAGCAAAAATCTGGGGGGATTGCTTGGGAACAAGAGTGGCCAGACGGGCGGAATCGGAGGTGTGCTAGACAAGATCCAGCCGCCACAAAGCGATGAAGGCGCGAGCAAGAATCAAGGCCAGCAGCAGCGGAACCCCATTGGCGACGTTCTGAATCAGGTCCTGAAGAAAAAGAAGAAGCCGGAACCAACCCCAACTCCGCCACAGTGACGACGTGCCGAACTGCCCGTCTTGGCGCTTGGGCCTGCTGTCGCTGGCGTGCGATATTCAAGCGGCCAGCTTGCGTTTTGGCATCACATGGGGCTCGTGCTTCTCCGGCAACTTGCCTTCACGGCTGACCTTCGCCAGTTCGGCATTGAGTTCGGCTCCTACCAGCATGGCGAAGCCAGTCCAATAAAGCCAGACCATGAGCACAATGGCGGCGCCCAGCGTTCCGTAGGTCTTGTTGAAGTTCCCGAAGTGGCGCAAGTACATGCCGAGCAGAAAGGACAGTCCAATCCAACATCCCACGGCGAGAATCGCTCCCGGCAAGGTGGCCAGAAAGCGCTGTTTGACGTTGGGAGCGAGGTAATAAAGGGTCTCCACGGCAAGGATGGTAAAACCGACGGCGATAGACCAGTGAATGAACGGCCACAAAACCACGAAGAGGTTCGACAAGTGGACTCGGGCGGCAAGCCATTCGCCGAATCTGGGGCCTACGATCATCACCGACAGCGCTGTCAGCAGCAAGGCGCCAGTGATGATGGCTAAGCCCACCGCCAAGGGCCGCGTTTTCCAAAATGGGCGGTCGTCCTCTACATCGTAGGCAATGTTGAGAGCTTCGATGGCAGCCGAGAAACCTCCCGACGCCGACCAGAGCGTAACCAGGATTCCGAAGGAAAGGAACGCTCCCTTGTTGGGAGTAACCACGTCAGCCAGGACTCTGCGAACCAGGCCCATGCTGTCGGTCGGGAGGAACTGCCCCATCAGGTTCAGTGCCTGGTCGAAAAGGTCGGGTACCGGCAAGTAGGCAACGACTGCAGACAAGAAGATGAGAGCTGGAAACAGCGACAGAATGAAGTAATACGCGAGAGCCGCGGCCATCTGCAATGTGTGATTCCGGACCACGTCTCCATAGGTTCGAACCATCGCGTCTCTGAACTGCATGAGCCGCATGATCGCTTAGATGCCGTTTGCTTTCCACCGGGAAGACGGAGAGGGACATGCCGTCGCGATGATGAGACGACTTTGGTAGCGCTACCGGGAATCGAACCCGGGTTTGAAGATTGAGAATCTTCCGTCCTAACCCCTAGACGATAGCGCCACGCTGCGAGAGTGGCTTCAGTATATCAAAGCCAACGGCGACCCCAGCAGCGGCCCTCGGGCACCCTAATACTGACCATATACTGACCATTTGACCAGCCGTAATAGGCAAAAATTTTCTTTTCTAACGGCCTCCCACGACCGGAGAATTTCTTTATAATGCGTGCAATCGGCTCCGAAAGAAGTTGAGCAGTCAGGAGCACCAGCTGTATGACAGTCAAGAAGCGTGGATCGCGCGGCAAGAAGATTTCCTACCCTGGGTCAATGCAGACCGAGCTTCCCCCGACCGGATTGGAAAGTTCTAACGAAAAGCACGCCAGCATGCTGACAGACGAGGGGCTGGAAGAAGAGATACGCCGTCGTGCGTATGAGCTGTATGAAGCGCGTGGGCGCGCCGAGGGTTTCGACCAGGAAGACTGGGACCGCGCGAAGGCTGAAGTCCTGTCCCGTCACCGGGCGTAGGCCATTACCGACACGTGATGTGATGAAACAAGTCCTATTGCTTGATGATGATCCTACGCAGCTTTCCGTACGTCAGCTTCTGCTGCGCCGCGGAGGAGTTGAAAGCCAGACTTCGACCAGCGCCGTTCAAGCCTTGAAGTTGTTGCGTAGCGAGCGAGGGCGCGCGGCCTTCGGTGCCGTCATCACCGACCACATCATGCCGGAAGTCGATGGCGCGGAATTCGTCCGCAGGCTCCGGGCCTTTGACCGTCACATACCAGTAATCGTGGTAAGCGGGCTGCCGGATGTGGAACATTCTTACTTTGGGTTAGGGGTGCTTTTCCTCATGAAACCCTGCGATCCCGAGGACTTGATCACCTTGGTCAAATCGGCCCTGGCCGGGCCCTGGCGCGATGCAGCAGTGTGATTTGGCGCATTGCGGCAAGCCTTAAAACAGATTAAGCTCCACACAATGGCATTTTTAGGAAGTTTTTGTCTTTTATTCGCCTTGGCGCTGGCTGCCTTTTGCTTGTTAGCAGGCATAGCGGCGGCGCTCAGCAAGAATGATCAACTCCGCCTGGCCGAGTGTGCCCGGCGCGCCGGCATTGCCACGTTCGTGGCCGTGTCCGGCGCTGGGTTTGCTTTGATGTGGGCCGCGTTGAGCAACGATTTTTCCGTCGCTTACATTCTCCATCACAGCAACCGCGAGTTGCCCACGCCGTACAAACTGGCCGCACTCTGGTCTGGACAAGAAGGTTCACTGCTGTTCTGGAGTTGGCTGCTTTCCTGCTATGGATTCGTGTTGCGACTCCGGCACAGAGTCGATCGGCGTCTCGTGGCGAACACGTCGACGATCCTGGCCGCTATTCAGGTCTTTTTTCTCATTCTGGTAAGTTTCGTGGCCAACCCGTTCGGCATCGCGTCTCCGGTGCCGGCTGATGGCAACGGCCTCAATCCGCTGCTGCAATATCCAGAGATGGTCATCCATCCGCCCATGCTGTACCTGGGCTACGTCGGATTCTCCGTGCCTTTTGCGTTTGCGCTGGCTGCGCTGATGATGCGCTACCCCGGAGAAAAATGGATTCACATCACCCGCCGCTGGACCATGGTCACTTGGCTGTTTCTGACCTGCGGCATCACTCTGGGAGCCCATTGGGCCTATGCCGTCCTGGGCTGGGGTGGATACTGGGGCTGGGATCCGGTTGAGAATGCTTCGTTTTTCCCCTGGCTTACCGGAACCGCTTTCCTTCATTCGGTGATGATGCAGGAAAAGCGCGGCATGATGAAGATGTGGAACCTCTGGCTGATTTTTATCACGTTCATGCTCTGCATCCTTGGCACAATGTTGACGCGCGCCGGGCTAGTGAGTTCCGTCCATGCCTTTGCCCAGTCCAGCATTGGTCCATGGTTTGTAACTTTTCTGGTCATTGTCTTTCTCGTCTGCCTGACCGCGTTCGCCGTTGTGCTAGTCAGGAACCCCGACTTTCTGGCGTCCGAGAACCAGCTGCAATCCGTGGTGTCGCGCGAATCGAGTTTCCTCTTCAACAACCTCATGCTGCTGGCGCTGACAGTCGCGATCGTGTGCGGAACCCTATGGCCTCTTCTCTCGGAAGCAGTGGTGCACTACAAAGTGGCGTTCCGCGTTCCCTATTTCAACAAGGTCACCATCCCCACGGGTCTGTTCCTGATCTTCCTGACCGCGGTGGGACCCCTGCTGGCTTGGGGAAGCACATCTTTGGCCAGCATCAAGCGCAACTTCGTTGTCCCCACTGCCCTGTCAGGGCTGGTGGGTGGAGCTCTGCTGGCCAACAGTATGCGTCCGTGGATGGGCGCCGCCCATGTCCGCTCCTGGTTCGCGTCGCTCCAGCTCTCCCAGTTCTATTCATGGATGGCTCTGATCCTCAGCACCCTGGTGCTGGCGACGGTTGCATCTGAGTTTCTCCGCGGCGGGCGCGTGCTGCGCGAAAAGCTGAACACCAATTTGGTTAGCGCCATGTATCACCTCTCGCGCCGCAACATGCGTCGTTACGGCGGATACATCGCCCATATTGGTTTCGCGGTGGTGGTCATCGGACTCGCAGGCTTGCCCTTCAACCGGGAGCAGGAACAGGAAATGGCAATGGGTGAGACTCTCAAGATTGGCCACTACTCGCTGGTCAGCCAGGGCTCCACCCAGGATGATCTGCCGAACTACCGCTCCCAAGCCACCATGCTCGATGTTTACAAGGACGGAAGCTTCCTCACTCGCTTGAATCCCGCGGTGTTCGTGTACAAGGCAAGCGAACAGCCGGACCACAAGGTCGCCATCCACCATGGGCTGCTAGAAGACCTCTACGTGATCTATGCTGGCGGGAACCCGGAGCGGCCCACAATCAAAGCCTTCGTCAATCCGCTGGTCTCCTTTGTGTGGCTGGGTGTGTTCATTCTGGTCTTCGGGACCAGCCTGGCGCTGGTGCCTAACGCGGTGAAGGCTACAGTGCCCACGACGGCAGTGACGGTTGCCGCGGGCGGCGAGCGCGGCAGCTGGCAGCCGGCAGGAGTCAGAAAATGAAGCGCCGTGTGGCTGAAGTCTTTCTTCTCTGTTGCGCCGTCGTTCTACTGATGGGGGCTGACACCAAAGAGGCCCGCTTCCAGCGGCTGGGCGGCAAGATTATGTGTTCCTGCGGCTGCGCTGAGATGTTGCTCCAGTGCAACCACGTAGGCTGCCCGAACTCCGACCGCATGATCCGCGAATTGCACGCGCTCACCGGTACCACCGGCGGCGTGCCAGGAGCCGGCGACTCCAGCAAGATCGCCAGCCTGAAGCCGATTGACGACGACGAAAAGGTTTTGCAATGGTTTCGTGAAACCTGGGGAGTGTCCGCGGTAGTGGAACCCGCCACGCACGGCTTTGAACTTTTGGCTTGGATTATTCCTTATGCCGCGCTGGCCATAGGGCTCCTCATCGTTTTTGGCATCATTCTGTTCTGGCATCTCCGCCGTCTTCCCGCGCCTCCGCCACCCGATCCCCACACGGCATCCTTGCGCTCCCGCGTCCGCCAGGAGACGGAGTTATGAGCCCACAAACTCTCCAGATCGTGATCCAGTTGCTATGCGGTATTTTTCTCGCCGGCACGTTGATTTACGTCTTCATGCCCAGTCGCGACCTTGAAACGGGCGTGGGCAAGACCCGGCTCGCCTACCTCTACGAGCGGAAGGAAGTCGTCTATGAGAACATCCGCGACCTGAATTTCGAATTCAAGGCCGGCAAGTTCACCGAGGCTGATTACGAAAGCATGCGCCAGGGGATGGAAACCGAAGCCGCCCGAATCCTGGCTGAAATCGAGCAGCTCGAAGCCGCTCAGCCGTGACGGAGATAACTGCTTGAAGCGCGCCGCCCTCATCCTGCTCTTGGCATGTTCTGTAGCTGCTGGCGCGCAACTCCCGCGCCAGGAAGTCAGCATTCAGCAGCGCATGATCGTCTTTGAAGGCGATGGCTCCAGGCTGAAGGTAAACGAACTCTATACCGTCCAGAATAATGCAGTCGCTTCAGGTAAAAAGACGACGCCGCGCGCCCTGGAGATCTACCTTCCGGCGGGCGCTGCCGTCGAACAGGCCACTGCGCGGTCTGAGGGCGGCAAGTCCGTGAAGACCGCTATCGTCCCAAAAGCAGAAAAGAACCGCTACGCGTTTACGTACCCGCTCGGTTCCGGCAAAAGCCAATTTGCCGTCACCTATACTCTGCCTTACAGCGGGCATCTCAGGATCAAGCCTCGCGTCACCGCCCCTACCGGCCACTTGCTGCTGGTAGCTCCCGATTCTATGCGCTTGGTCCCGGAAGATGCCTCGGTGTTGGCACCTGCGAATGACCCCATGCTCAAGAACGTCAGCGTGCTGGTGGCTGGTAACGTGACTCCACAGGTCAATCTCGGATTTGAAATCCAGGGTACAGGCTCGCTGGCGCGTGCAAAAACCGAAGGAAAGGCCCCAGCGCCCACGCCGAGAAGCGCCGTCAATAACACCAGCCGCTCCGGAGACGAAGCCGGCTCGCCGGAGCAGCCGTCTGCCACGCCGGCAACACAGTGGATTTTTCTGGCTGTGCTCGTCCTCTTCATGGCGGCAGGAGCTACGTACGTCTACGCGGCAAACAGCGCAGCAGCGCCCCCAGTGGCCGCCTCGCCTTCCCTACCCTCGCAACCTGCGGCCATCAAAGATGAAGTGAAAGAAGAGATTCTCCAGTTGGAGTTAGACCGGCTCCAAGGGAAGCTTTCTCCGGAGGAGTATGAAGCTGCAAAGGCTGTCCTCGATAAAGCTATACGCAGAGCTGTTGAACGCGCCGAGCGATCGTGAGCGCCGGTCGCCTGCGCTGAGCAATCCGCTATACTGCCGATCAGGAGCATTCGAGGCCCGTTGCCGTAAGCAACGCCACCAGATCATATGGCCGTAATCATTCGCTCTTCTTCCCTTCACGGCGCCGGGGTTTATACCACTTCGGCCATCTCTGAAGGAACACGCATTCTGGAGTACACCGGCCCGCGTCTCCGCGCGAGACAGACGGACGGCATGTACGCTGACAGCGAGGTCACCTACTTGTTCGGGATGGACGACGGCAAGACGGTGATCGACGGCTTCGGCATGGCGGCTTTCGTCAACCACTCCTGCCATCCCAATTGCGAGACCGACCAGATTGAAGATCGGATCTGGATCATTGCTCTTCAGGACATTGCCGCTGGCGAGGAGCTGACCTACGACTACAACATCTACGATGCCGAACCGGGCGAAGAATGCCCGTGCCATTGCGGCGCCGTCGACTGCCGCAAAACTATGTACTCGGAGGAAGAGATTGCGCGCCAGGAAACGATTTTGAAAGGCAGGAAAAAGCGCCGCTCGGTTTTGGGCAAACGCCGTCGAACGTCCCACCGCCGGTCCGCTTGATTTTGCCGCCGCTATTCATTGGCGGCCGTTTCCCCGGGCAGTCGGCGTATAATTCTTGGAGATAGTTTGTAAGTTTCTGGAGTATCTGTTGTGACCAGCAACAATGGCCAGCCCTCCAAGCCACGCGTCCTGGTGGTCGATGACGAGCGGGTGATAGCGGACACCCTGGCTACCATCCTCAACCAGAATGGATTTGAGGCCAGCGCGGTTTACACCGGAGCAGAGGCTGTGGCCCGCGCCCGCACGAGCCGCCCAGACTTGGTGATCAGCGATGTCATCATGCAGGACATGAACGGTATCGAGGCCGCCATCCGCATCCGTCAAAACCTGCCCGGATGCAAGATCCTTCTTTTTTCTGGGCAGGCGGCCACGGCCGATCTGCTCGAGAAGGCCCGAGCCCAGGGCCACGAGTTCGAAATTCTGGCCAAGCCCGTGCATCCTCAGGATCTGCTCGCAAAACTGAGAACCTAGTAGCTAGGAGCGCGTTCGCGCAGTCCCACAATGCATATGATGTGGATCCCTCACGCTTCGCGTTCGGGATTTCAGAAGAACAACCAATTACCAGATCCTACAGTTCCCGCCTGCCTTCGATCGCCTTCATCATCGTCACTTCATCGGCATACTCGATGTCGCTACCTGCGGGAATTCCGGTTGCAATGCGCGAGACCTTCAGTCCTGGACGTTTCAGTAAAGCAGTAAGGTACACGGCTGTGGCTTCGCCTTCCAGGGTGGGATTCGTGGCGATGATCACTTCCTCCACGCTGCCGCTCTCGATCCGTTTCAGCAAAGAAGGAATCCGCAAACGCTCCGGACCCACGCCTTGCAACGGCGAAATAGCGCCGTGCAAAACCTGATACACGCCGTTATACGAGCGCGTCTTCTCGATAGCGGCAATGTTGGTAGGCTCCTCCACCACGCACACCAGGCGCTGGTTGCGGGTTGGGCTGGAACAATAGCTGCAAGGGTCAACATCCGTGATGTTGCTACATACCGAGCAAAGATGAAGTTTTTCTTTAAGGTCTTGGATGGCCGACGCCAAGGCTTCGGCATCTTCTCCGCTAGAGCGTAGGATATGGAACGCCATGCGCTGCGCGCTTTTGCTTCCGATGCCGGGCAGTTTCTTCAGTTCATCAATGAGTCGAGCCATGGGCTCGGCAAACTTGGCCACGATTAGCCTCTAGAGTCCGGGAAGTCCCATACTGCCCAGCATCCCGCCGACGGTGGACTGCATGGCTTCATCCACTTTCTGGCCGGCGGCGTTCACGGCCGCAGTCACTAGATCCTGAAGCATCTCCACGTCGCCGGCCTTCACTGCTTCAGGATCCATGCGCACCGCAAGCACTTGCTTGCGTCCGTTCATTTTCACAGTGACGGTGCCGCCGCCTGAAGACGCTTCCACCACGGTCTGCTGCATTTTCTCTTGCAGGCTTTGGGCCTGCTTTTGCGCCTGCTCCAGCATCTCCTGAAATTGACGCGAATTAAAACCGCCCATGCCTGCTCCTAATTCTTGTCGCGATGGTCAATCACAGTACGAATTTCAGCGCGGAATTTCTCCTGCATGCGCTGGACCACGGGATCTTCCGCCGCGCGGCCGCGCGCGGTGGCTGTCTTGCCGTTGCCAACGGGACGCGTTACAGCCATTCCATTGCCCGGCGACGTTCCGCTCGTCACGTTTACTCTGATCGTCCGTCCCGCCGCAGCGCTCGCGGCAACGTTGGCTATGCGTTTCTGTTCCTGGCCCATCATCAGCCCGATGACCGAATCGGGTTGAACCACCGTGACTGTCAGTTCCTCGCCCTCGAGCGCAGCCCTCCCGCTCTCAAGTAAATGCGCCACCATCTTATGCCCCGCATCTTCCAATTGACCGGCTATGTGACCCAGCAGCTGACCGGGATCGCTGGTGAGTTCCGCTTCGGCCAGGGCGACAGCTCTCGCCGTCGTGGTGGACGCAGAGTCTGACAGTACAACCGTCGTATCCGACATCTCCGGTTCCGAGCGGCTTTTTCGCACACGATCCGCTGCAAACGGTGAAACCGCAGCTTCGGTTTTGCGGTCTTGCTTGCTCGATGCGGGTGTGGCGCTGTGGCTTGGCGCCGGCTGTCGCGGCCCGGCAGCGGGTTTGCCCTCGCTCTCTGAAGCTACCTGGCTCAAGACCTGTTCGAGCGGCAGGATGCGCTGCACGTGGACCATTTTCAGAATTCCCAATTCGAGATGAAAACGCTGCTCCTGCCGGTAACCGATATCATCAAAGGTGCGCAGCATAATCTGCAAAAAACGTGCGAGATCTTCCTCTGAGAATCGCTCAGCCAGCCGTCCGGCGCGGGCCCGTTCGTCGGCCGAAATCTGCAGTAAGGGAGAGTCCGCGCTGCTGACTTTGGCCACCAGCACGTTACGCAACAGACGGACCATCTGGCGCGCGAAGTGAGCCGGGTTGTGCCCTTCCATCATTAGGGCATCGAGTAGTCGCAACGCGTCTTCACTGGAACTGCGCTCGACCGCGCCCATGAGCTCTTCCAGCGCGTCAGAGCCCACGTTGCCCACCAAGGCGCGCACTTGATCACCGGTGAGTTTGGCGCCGCAGCCGGCAATCGTCTGATCCAGGATGGAGATGGCGTCGCGCATGGAACCGTCGCCGGCCTCTGCCAGCAGCGCCAGCGCCACGTCGTCTACATCAATCTTCTCCTTGCGGGCAATGTCGGCGAGCTGCGCCACAATTTCGTCAAACTTCACGGCGTGAAAGCTGAAGTTCTGGCAGCGGGAACGGATGGTCTGGGGAATATCTTCCGGCTGCGTGGTGGCCATCATAAAGACGATGTGCGGCGGCGGCTCCTCCAGAGTCTTGAGGAGCGCGTTAAACGCTGCATCGGTAATCTGGTGGGCTTCGTCGAGGATATAAATCTTGTAACGGTCACGTGCCGGACGATAGCGGGCGGCGTCACGGAGTTCGCGGATCTCGTCGATGCCGCGGTTCGTGGCGGCGTCAATCTCAATCACGTCTACCGAGCTGCCGGCTCGAATCTCAGTGCAAGATTCGCACACGCCGCAAGGTTCCGCAGTGGGCTTGTCGGCGGCGCGGCAATTGAGGGCCATGGCCAGAATGCGCGCGATCGTGGTCTTGCCGATCCCGCGGTGGCCGCTGAAGATGTAGCCATGCGCGATCCGCAGCTGCTCGATGGCGTTCTTCAGCGTGCGGGTCACGTGGTCCTGGCCAATGACCTCAGAAAAGCGTTGCGGGCGGTATTTGCGCGCTAGGACCTGGTAGCTCATGCGGTTGAATCTTGATTATACCCTTGCGCAAGGGGGAGAGATTTTCACGTTTGAGAATGAAAAAGGGCGCCGCGCGGGCGCCCTTCCCGTTCACGAACAACCTATGGTGCTTCTATCAACTCCATCTTCCCGTCCTTCTTGCGGTGTAAAACTTTCACCCTTCCTTGAGGATCACGAAACACGAAAACTTCGCGGTCGCGAAACTCAGCTTCTTTGACGGCTTCCTCGACGGTGAGTGGTTTGAAGGCCACCGAATCTGCGCTGTTGACCACGTGTGCTTCCGTGTACTTGACGGTGTTGGGAAACGAGTGCACGCGCACAGGAACAGCGGTCACCAAATCGGCGCCCACAGCCACGGCCAACGGAAACTCTTGCGGCGCAGACTGTTCTTGCCGTTTGCGCGCCTGGCGCTTCTTACTTTTCCAGCGCGTCTTGTACTTCACGGCCTGGCGCTCGATGCGATCCAGGGCGTCGCCCACGGCCACCGTCATCTCTGCGGCCTCAGCCAAGCCGACGATCGGGGGATGGTTACGCACCGTGACGGTGATCTCCGCTACATGGCGGTGTTTCGCCGCTGAGAGAATCACGTGCGTATCAAAGTTGTCGCCTAAGATTTTTTGGAGTTTTTCAAGTCCGGTTTCGACTTGTTTGCGGGTGACAGGAGTGACTTCAAATTGCCGGCCAGTGTATTCCACGTTCATTGACACCCTCCTGGGGTTGGTCCGTGTTGACCGCCTGACTGGTGTCTCAGTAAACCGCGGCATCGCTATCAGGCGGTTTTGGTGCTTTTTTCTTGAGCAGCGCGCGCCCGGGTCCGGCCGCGCTTACCTCAGTTCTTCATCCTCCTTTGATGCGTACTCGGAATCTTCATGTCTTCCCTGTATTTGGCCACCGTCCGCCGCGTAACCTGAATACCCTGGGACTGCAGGATCTTCGTAATCTGGTCGTCGGTAAACGGCCGCGCCGGATCTTCTTCTTCGATCAGTTTCTTGACGCGCCGCTTCAGGATGAGCAACGATGTGGCAGCGCCTTCCGGTCCCTGGACGCTTTCTGAGAAAAAGAACCGGAGTTCGAATACGCCTTGGGGCGTGTGCACATATTTGCTGGCCACGGCGCGGCTGACCGTGGAAGGATGCACGCCAATCTCTTCCGCTACTTCCTTGATCATCATCGGTTTCAGCAAATCAATGCCATGGTCCAAAAACTCGCGCTGGCGTCCGATGATCGCTACGCATACTTTCAAAATTGTCTGCCGGCGCTGCTCTATGTTCTTGATCAACTGCACCGCCGACTTGTACCGCTCCTTAACGTAGCTGCGGACGTCTTTCTCCACGCCTTCGCTGCGATGCAGGAGCTTGCGGTACGTGGGGCTGACACGCAGCTGCGGGAGGTCTTCGTCATTCATCAGCACCAGATATTCGTCGCCATGCTTGACGAAAGCCACATCCGGCTCGATTAATCGAGGCTCCATCTTGTTGTAACGCAACCCGGGTTTGGGATCGAGCGTACGGATGAAGTTATGCGCCTGAGCCACCGATTCCATGGGGCGGGAAATTGACTTCGCGATTTCCTTGTACTGCTTGTTCTGTAGCAGATGGAGTTGACCTTCCACAATTTTGAGCGCGTCTTCGATGACCTGATCGTTCTCAGGATCATCTGAACCCTCCATCTCACGCGTATTGCGCAGATACTTGAGCTGTGCCAGCAGACACTCGCGCAGGTCCCGTGAGGCCACGCCTACCGGATCGAACTGCTGCACGAGTTGAGTGGCTTCCCGCAAGTCGTCACGACTGAATTGCAAGACGGGAGCGCGGGAGCTCTCGCGCTCATTGGCGCGCGCTTCCGGCGAAGGCGTGTGCGAAACCACCAGATGCAACGGCGCCGGCGGAACTGCCTCGCCCGGCCCGTGGACCACGGTTTCTCCCACGGCTTCCGGTGCAGCTTCGGCAGCGGCTTCTCCTTCGGCTTCCGCGCGGGCCAAACCGAGCAACTCATCGTCCGAGGCTGTGAGATACCCGTCTTCGTTCAAGTTCCCGATTATCAGCTCGGCGGCAGCACGGATTTCCGGACGCACGCTGACCGCGCCCAGTTGCCACAAAAGATGATCGGTGAGGGTCGCGGGCTTGGAGAGAAAATTCTCGAACGACGGACGGTCAATCTCCTCGAGGTCCGCTGAGTTGCGGTAGCCTGGATCGAGATAGTCACGGAAGAATGAGCCGAAATCGATCTCTTCGAAAGGATCCTTCTTGTCGTCAGCGCTCGCCGGTGCAGCTTCATCGCCGGCTTCCTGGCGGTTCTGGGCTTCTTCCTTGCCTGCAACTTCATCCAACAAAGGGACTGACGAATCTAGCTCTTCCAGAACCGGATTCTCCACCATTTCGGTGTTGATCATCTCCCGCAGCTCCAGCTTGTTGAGCGCGAGCACGCTTACCATCTGCACCAGACCCGGAGTGAGGATCTGCTTCTGCGTGACTTTCAGGCTAAGTTTGTGCTGGAGTAATACCATTCGTCCCTTTTAACTGAACCTTAACACTACGCTGCGGAGCACGAAACAGTACTGCCGTAATTTGCAGCCCTTACGTCCATCTAAACAAAAGAAAAACTCTCTCCCAGATAAACTCTTTTCACTTCAGGATCGTTGCCCAGCTGCTCCGGCGTTCCCGTGCGGAAGATACGTCCCTCATTGATGATGTAGGCGCGGTCGGTTACGGAGAGGGTTTCGCGGACGTTGTGGTCCGTAACCAGCACCCCGATGCCGTTGGCCTTCAAATCAAAGATTATCTTCTGCAGGTCCAGCACGGCAATGGGGTCGATGCCTGAGAACGGCTCATCCAGCAGTATGAATTTGGGGGAAATGCATAGCGCCCGTGCGATCTCCACTCTGCGTCTTTCGCCGCCGGAGAGTGCATAACCCATGTTGGTGCGAATGTGGCCCAGACCCAGCTCGTCGATCAACTGGTCGCGCTTCCGACGCCGCTCTTGCCAGGTGATGGGTTGCACTTCCAGCACTGCCAGAATGTTCTCCTCCACGGTGAGCTTGCGAAACACCGAGGGTTCCTGGGGCAAGTAGCTGATCCCGTAACGCCGCGCCCGCAGGTACATGGGAACATCGGTG
>DATFXI010000298.1:0-3363 GCA_035316085.1 Candidatus Angelobacter sp. | reverse complement strand
GACCACCTGCACAGGCACCTCAAACGGCGATTACTACGATTTCTTTGGCGCCACGGGCACCGGCTTCGCCGCCAGCTTCGTCGGCGTGGATGTTGCCCGGCCGTTCCTGGGTAACCTCAATGCTCCAGCATCCTCAGTGGGCATCTTTGCCGGAGATGCGTGCAACCTCTTTGGCGTAACCGGAGCAACTGCCGCAACCACTCCCGTGAGTTGTGGCGGCACCATGCCAGATAACACGCTCCTCAGCATGACCGCCTTAGGTCAAACCTGCGTGAACTTCCCATCAGCTAATTGCAATGTGGTGCAGATCACGAAGAATGACGTGCGCTACATCGTGAACGCCGGAGAGGCGCAGAGCATATTCGGTACGCCGTTTGGAACCGCTCGGCGCAACCTCTCGCAGGATGCTATTACCAACATCGCCAATCTCTCCGTCTTGAAGAAGTTCAAGATTACGGAAAGAACATCGTTCGAGTTCCGCACGACGCTCTTGAACGCCTTTAACCATCCCAACTTCCAGACTGTCGATCCGTTCATCGAAGACGCTGGACTGAGAGCCCAAGGTACTGGCTTTGGTGATCCAACCCTCACCAACTCTGTACCGTTTGGCTATGCTTCCGCTAACACCAGAATCATCTACTTCGGAGGCACGATTCGGTTCTAAGCATCGGTTTGCGCATTTACGGCCCGCCGGCTAAACCGGCGGGCCTTTTTATTTATCCCGGCGCGTTCGCCCTGGATTGGAGGAACGTTTAGAATCGATCACATGAACCCCGGAGGAAACGACGCCAAATCCAGCTCCAGCATGAAGCGCCCCATCTATCTCGACAACCACGCCACCACTCCTGTAGACCCGCGCGTGGTCGAAACCATGCTGTCGTATCTGACGTCCAGGTTCGGCAATGCGGCCAGCCATAGCCATTCGTTCGGCTGGGAAGCAGCTTCGGCGGTGGAAGAAGCGCGGCGGCAGATCGCCGGTCTGATCGGAGCTTCACCCGGAGAAATCGTGTTCACCTCTGGCGCCACGGAGAGCGACAACCTGGCGATCCAGGGCGTATACGACGCCCACAGCGGCAAAAGTTGTCACATCATCACCGTCGTCAGCGAGCACAAGGCTGTCCTCGATACCTGTCACCATCTCGAAAAGCTCGGCTGTAGTGTCACATATCTTCCGACTGTTTCCGACGGCCTGATTGACCTCCACCAACTCAGAGATGCTTTTACTCCGGCGACCATCCTGGTGAGCGTCATGGCGGCGAACAATGAAACCGGTGTGCTGCAGCCGGTGGAGGAGATCGGAAAGCTGTGCCGCGAGCGCGGCGTGGTCTTCCATTCCGACGCGGTGCAGGCTCTGGGCAGAGTGCCGCTCGATGTCAACGCGATGAATCTGGACTTGGTGTCGTTGACGGCGCACAAGAATTACGGCCCCAAAGGCTGCGGTGCGCTCTACGTCCGCGCCGGCACGCCCGTGGCCGCCATGGTCCACGGCGGCGGCCACGAACACGGGATGCGCTCCGGCACGCTCAACGTCCCGGGCATTGCGGGCTTCGGCAAGGCCTGCGAGATTTCGCTCAAGGAGATGCCGGAAGAAAGTTGCCGTATCGCGGGACTGCGCAACCGCCTGCGCGACCGGCTGCTGGCCGAGGTCAACGACGTGCGATTGAACGGCAGCATGGAGCATCGCTTGCCAGGAAACCTGAATGTGAGTTTCCGCGGCGTGGAAGGCGAAACGCTAATGACCGCCCTCAAAGACATTGCCGTTTCCGGCGGTGCTGCCTGCCACTCCGACAAGGTAGAGCCTTCCCACGTGCTCAAGGCACTGGGGCTGAGCGATGACGACGCCTCCAGCGCCATCCGTTTCGGCATCGGCCGCTTCAACACCGAAGCAGAAATTGACTACGTTGCTGGGCGTGTGGTGGAAGCGGTGAAGGGGCTTCGAGAGCTCGTCGGCTAAATGGCCTGGCACAACTTTCTTGCTGAAACAGATTCTGCAAAATTCTTTCCGAAGTCCCGAGCGGAGCGAGGGATCCCTATAGTCACGAGAGTGCGTGGTTCGATGTCACAACGTAGTGTGCGGTGCCGAAGCCGTTTCGTAGCCATAGGGATCCCTCACCCGCTCTTCGCGGGTTCGGGATTTCAGAAAAAGGCTCGGAATTTCAGAGAGCAGCCGTCTTCTCCACCCCTGCCTCCCGCAAGAACCGCGCCGCTTCTTCCGGCGGCGTAGGATTGATGTAGAAGCCGGTCCCCCATTCGAAGCCCGCCGTCTTGGTCAGCTTGGGAATGATTTCCAGGTGCCAATGGTAGAAATCGCTTGTATTCTCCTGCACCGGCGAGCTGTGCAGCACCAGGTTGTAAGGCGGGTCGTCGAGCACACGGACAGCCTTGCTCAAAATCTCCTGCAGCATGCGCGCCAGGTTTTCATAAGTTTCTGTCGGCGAGTTCTCAAACGCGGCTTCGTGGTGCTTGGGAAGGATCCAGGTTTCGAAAGGGAAGCGAGGAGCGTAAGGACACAGGGTCACGAAGTCCTGGTTTTCCGCGGCCACGCGCACGCGGGCTTCACGTTCCTGCCGCAGGATGTCGCAAAAAATGCACCGCTCTTTGTTGGCGAAGTAACGTTTGGCGCCTTCGAGTTCTTCCAGCACCTGCTTGGGCAGGATGGGCAGCGCGATCAGCTGCGAGTGCGGGTGTTCGAGCGAAGCCCCGGCGGCTTCACCGTGGTTCTTGAAAACCAGAATGTACTTAAAGCGGTGGTCACGCTTGAGGTCGAGGATGCGCTCACGGAAAGCGCACAGCACATTTTCCACGCGCTTGAGCGGCATCGTTGCCAGTGTTTCCATGTGATCAGGAGTTTCAATCACCACTTCATGAGCGCCAATGCCGTTCATGCGGTCAAACATTCCTTCAGCCTGGCGGTCGAGCTCGCCTTCAATCCCGAGCGCGGGAAATTTGTTGGGGATGACGCGCAAGTTCCAGATGCCGTCGCCCGGTTGACCGTCCTTGGCCGCAGGGTAGACCGTGATTTCCGGCGGCGTCTTGTTCTCGTTGCCGGGGCAGAACGGACAGAAGGCCGCACCCTTGATTACGGCGCGCTCGCGTGAGAAATCACCGGGACGCCGGGCCCGGTCCGTGGATATGATGACCCAGCGACCGGTCACCGGATCTTTGCGCAGCTCAGGCACAATAAATATCTTAAGCGATGGGGAAGGCGTTCTTAAACAACTGGATTTCGGCCTCGCGCCCCACTTCCAGATAGATGCTGACAATATCAAAGCGGAAGGCCGGGGTGCCGCGCACTTTGCGCAGGAACTCGCGGGCCACGCGGGAAAGGTCGCGCTGTTTTTCACGATCCACAGCCATTTCCGC
>DATFXI010000297.1:0-7043 GCA_035316085.1 Candidatus Angelobacter sp. | reverse complement strand
AGTTTGTTTTTCATTGGGTTCCTGATAAACCCCATCGTGGACCGATACTCCCACAGCACCCTTGTGGCCTGGATAGGAGTTCTGTTTACGTTCGGCCTCACAGCCGTGGGAGCGCTGGCTGGAGCAATTTTCGGCTTTGCTTTGGCGAACGGAATCTGGTGGCGATTCTTTGCCCGTCCCGGGCAACGGGCCGCGCGTCCGCAATCGCCAAGTTGGCTGGCGCCGTCGCCGTTTATAAGCAAGATCGGGGCGCGGCTTTTCCATCAATCGTCCCGCGCTGTCGAAAATTCGACTTTGCGCAACCACAGTCAGGTTGCAACGCCCCAAGGCGGGGACAAATATAAGAGGACGGCCTGAACGTACGGCTATCCCTATAGCTTGCCTACGCGCTCCCGTCGCCGGAACAGCTCCACCTCTTCCTGTACCTTGCGTTCGCGCCGCCTGGTGCCATTGGCGTAGGAAGCCTGGATAAACGCGCTGAACAACGGATGCGGCTCCAGCGGCTTCGACTTGAATTCAGGATGGAACTGGCAGCCCAAGAAGTACGGATGGTCGGGAATCTCCACGATTTCCACATACGTTCCGTCCGGAGTACTGCCGGTGATGCGCAGGCCGGCGCCGGTGAGGACCGGCTCATACTCGCGGTTGAACTCGTAGCGATGCCGGTGGCGCTCGCTGATCTCGATAGCGCCGTAAGCTTTCGCTGCCTGGCTGCCGGACTCCAGCTTGCACGGCCACGCGCCCAGCCGCATGGTGCCACCCAGCTCGTCAATTCCCGTGAGCTCTCGCAGTTTGTAGATAATGCGGTGCGGCGTTGCGGGATTGAACTCGCTGGAGTCCGCGTCATTGAGGCCGCAGACGTTGCGCGCGTACTCAATGCAGGCGGTCTGCATTCCCAGGCATATTCCGAAATAGGGGATTTTCTTTTCTCGCGCGTAGCGGATGGCGTTCAGCATGCCTTCAATGCCGCGCTTGCCGAAACCGCCTGGAACCAGGATGCCGTCATAACCTTCCAGTTGCACTTCGCACTCGCGCAGGCCACCCTCCTTGGATTCCAGTCCTTCGGCTTCTACCCAGGTCAGACTGAGCTTCAGGTTCTGCCCAGTCGCGCCGTGCACCAGCGCTTCTTTCAGCGATTTGTAGGAGTCTTCATACTCCACGTACTTGCCGACGATCCCAATCCGCACTTCGTCTTTGGGGTTGTAAATTTTGTGCACCAGCTCTTCCCAACGCCCGAGGTTGGGCTCTTTTGCCTCCACGCGCAGGTAGCGCAGAAGAAGCTTGTCCACACCTTCCCGCGCAAAGACCAGGGGCACTTCGTAAATCGAAGCCACGTCTTTGGCCGTAATTACAGCCTCTTCTTCCACGTTGCAGAACAAGGCGATCTTGCCTTTCATCTCGCGCGAGAGGAAACGGTCCGTTCGGCAGAGCAGGATGTCTGGCTGAATTCCGATGCTGAGCAGCTCTTTCACTGAATGCTGCGTGGGCTTGGTCTTGAGCTCGCCGGCGGCGCCGATCCACGGCACCAGCGTCACGTGGACGAACAACGTGTTGTCGCGGCCCAACTCCTGGCGCATTTGCCGGATAGCTTCCAAAAACGGCAGTGACTCGATATCGCCCACCGTACCGCCGATTTCGACCAACGCGACGTCCACATCCTGCGCGACTTTCTTCATTGCCGCCTTGATCTCGTTGGTCACGTGGGGAATCACCTGCACAGTTTTGCCCAGATAGTCGCCACGGCGCTCCTTGGTGATGATCTGCTCGTAGATTCGTCCGGTGGTCCAGTTGTTATCGCGGGAAAGTTTGGCGTGGGTGAAGCGCTCGTAATGGCCGAGGTCCAGATCGGTCTCGGCGCCGTCGTCGGTCACGAAGACTTCGCCATGCTGGAACGGCGACATGGTGCCCGGATCAACGTTGAGATACGGATCAAACTTCATCAGGTTGACTTTGAGCCCCCGGCTCTCGAGCAGACAGCCCATCGAAGCCGCCGCCAGGCCTTTGCCTAGCGAAGACACAACACCGCCGGTCACGAAAATGTATTTCGTCGCCATGGTCCTCTCGCCTTAGTTGTGAAATTGATTTTTGAGGGTTCGTTTCCCCGGCTCGAAAACGGCTTGCGCCATTGGCCGTAGAACCTCTCGGGGTGCACAATCAATTATACAAAAGCCTGGCCTTCGATAGAAGAGGTTTGTTGCTGAGACAACAACCCGGAACCATAGAGGACACGAAGGAACTCAAAGGCAATGCCATCTAGCCTTCCTCCGTGACCCTTTGTGCCCTATATAGTTGAGAAATCCCGCCTAGAACCACTCATCCCGCATTGGAGCGGCCTCATAGGCCACCGGACTCCGGCGGAACGCTGGCACCACAACGGCTTGTTCGATGGTCGGCTCGTTCAAATTGGAAAGCCGTGCCGCCATGCGGTGGGCTTTTTCCGTCGCCCCGGATTTTTCATAGGCCACGGCCAGTGCTGCCATGGAGAGAGGATTTCGTTCATCGTCTTCCAGGCTCGAAACTGCCTCAGTGTATTTCCCCTGGGCCATCAACATCAGGCCGGCGGCGGCATGATGCGCGTGCTGAACGTTCTCATCAGGACTTGCGGCAGCCATCTGTTCGAGCTGCGCCAGGGTTTGGCGGGCGACTTCAATCCTGCCATCCCGGATGGCGCGGTCCACGCGAGCTCTCAGGACTGAGGAAAGCTCCAGGTCCACCAGCGCTTGCGGAATCTTATGGTTGTTTTTCACCGCGTCTTCGGCTTTGCGCAGAGCCTCGAAGGCAGCGTCGCTGTCGGTTGCGTAGAGAGCCATGCTGCGATAGGCCTCAGCTTCCAGGTTGGCGAAATCGGCGTTGTGGGCCAGCTGAGCCACGGCGCGAAAAGCGGCATCGGCGGCGCTGAGTTTGCCTTCGCGAACGTAGGTTGCGGCCGATTGCAGCGACCAGAGCACGGCCTGCACCTTGGTCCCCTTCTGGATGGCGATTTCATATTCGGCGCGCGCCCGAGGCTGATCACCCATGAGCGCGTAAGTATCGCCCAGCCCGAGCTGCGATTCCAGGAAGGTGGGGTCGATCTTCAGCGACATACGGTAATGCTTGAGGGCGTCGTCAAACCGTCCGGCCATGCGGGAAATCTCGGCAAAGGAGTCCTGCGGGTTGGCTTCGTTCGGCAGCAGCTCCGCGTAGTGCTGGATACGCTGGAACGCCTGGTCCATGTCCCCAGTACGGGCATAGCAGTAGGCGACTTCATTCCACGGATCGGCAAACTTGGCATCCAGCTGTATGGCCCTTTCAAACATGGGAATCGCCCGCGCCGGCTGGTCCTGGGCCAGCATCAGCCACCATCCGGCCAGCCAAGCCAGATGCTTGTCTTGCTTGTGCTGGGCCAGCGCTCCGTTCATAGCCTGGATGGCAGGCACCCATCTTGACTGGCTGGCATTCGCAAGCCACTCCACGATGAGCTGTTCTTCGCTTCCCGCAATTTTGTGCGCAGCCAGAGCTTTTTCGCGTTCGGCTACTTGTTCTGTCGGGTCAGGCGAGAAATAGGCCAGCAGGATGTGGGGCAGGGCGGAATTGGGGTCCTCGTGGGTGGCCTTCCGCCAGCTCTCGAGCCCGGCTTGAACGTGCAGGGTTTCCACTTTGGCGAGGCCATCCTCAAAGGCAGCGCGGGCCTTGGGCGATCTGCTGGACATCCCCATGAGGCTGTGCGTCGCTTGCGCCTCAGCCGACGCCAAGGCAAGAGTCAGCGCTGCGAACTGGAAAGCGTAAAAGACCTTTTTCACCTTCATCCATCGGCTCCCTAGTTTCCCTTGAGCAAATAGCCTTGCTCTAGGGGCAATTTGCCGTCGATCTTGACGACATTCACACGGCCGGTAATGGAGTACACGTCCAGCAACCCGACCGCCCCGGGTGTGGACTCCACTGCTTTGAGCAACGCTTCTTCCGAACTCACTGCAATGAAAGCGATGCGATGCGCGGCAATCAGCGACCGGTACTCTCCCGGCTGCATGTTGCACACTTTTTGGAGCACTGTCTGCATCTCGGGCTCGGATACATCACGCACGATCACAGTGATGGTCTTGCCGTCAGGCCACTTGCGATTGTCACCTTTAAAAATTTTGGCCAATTCGGCCGCAGACAGGGCAGCCACGGTGTTGGACTTATCAACTACCACCGCAAAATGCTTTGCCTCTCCCCGCGCTGCGAGGAAACCCAAGCACAAGAGCAGCAGGCAGAAATGTTTCAACCTGCTGTTCATATTGGGCCCAGTTTGGTTCGGCATGGGCGAAGCGAACAAGATTACAGACGTAACAAAGAGCCTTGTGAGCTTCGTTTTCAAGAACATGCCGCCACTGCTCATCGGTGAAAAGGTGAATCTCTTGCCGTCGCCCAGCCCCGAAGGCTGTGCAACTTTCCCCTAAAGGCAGGGTTGGTGGTGAGCAAAAGGCGCCGGAGGTCGATTCCTGCGCCGGTTGCAGCGCAAAAGTCGTTGCCATCAAGGCGGCAAGGGCTTCAGCCTGCTTCAGAATGGGAAAAAGCGAAATGAACGGCTGCGTGCTGCGCAGCCGTTCGTTCTTGTAACGCCAACGTTCCTTGGACCGCGTGACTGGGGTAACGACTGCTTCATCGGTTCGCGGTGTCGGCAAAACGGAAATGCACTAGAATCCTCCCATGTCCACTCCGGGGCCGCTGTTTCGCCCCTTCCAGAAACTGGTAAAGATCACCCTGGCCGGACAGGAGTTCCAGGTCCCGGAAGGCAACATGCTCCTACGCGCTTTCCAATATCTTTCACCGGAAGACATTGCCTACGGACGCTTCTGCTGGAACGAAGAGTGCCAATACTGCCGCGTGAGTTTCGATCTCGGCCCGGAGACGCCGGTGCGTGTGGCCCTTTCTTGCAAACTGATGGTGCAGGAAGGGATGCGAGTCACCGAGATGGCGCCGGAAATCGTTTACTGTCTGCGCAAGCTGGGACTAAAGGGCAAAAGGTAAAAGACAAATCAGCTGGGAGACCGTTTGGCAAGGACGCGACGCGGCGTATCCGACTAGCGCGCGGAGCCGCGTGCGTCAGGAGCGCAAGGGTGGTAGCCGAAGGAAGCGTGTCTAGCGGTTTGGAGCGAAGCGACCGGAACTAGGGGTGCCGAGGCGAAGGGCGGGAAGACCTGGGAGCCGCCTGGGCGACTCCCAATTTGGCTAAGCGGTCTTTGGCCTGCATGGCTTCCGGGCTCTTGGGAAAGCGCGCGATCAGGCTCTGCAATTCCTGGACGCCCTGGCTGCGCTGCCCCAAGTCCAACAGCGCGAAGCCTTTCTTGAGCTGCGCCGCTGCGGCCTTATTCCCGCCGGGATACTGGTCAAGCACCTTGTTGTAGGAGACCACCGCGCCTTGCAGGTTGCCTTGGCGGTATTGGATCTCGCCCAGATAAAACTGCGCGTTGCCGGCAAGGTCGGTGTTGCCGTAGACCTGGAGATACTGCGTAAACTCCTGCGAGGCCAGGTCGTTTTTGCCGGCGTTGAAATCACGCAGCGCATCATTGTAGAGCGCGTCCGGTGGCGGTGCGCCGGAGGCCCCCGGCGAGGCCGGCTGTCCTGAGGCCGGGTTGCCGATGTTCTGCTGCCCAGACTGGATGTCATCAAGCTGCTTGCTTACCTTCGCCAAGCGCGCTTTCAATTCGTCCACGGCATCGTGCAACGCCTGCACCTGGCCAGAAATCTGGTCCACCTTAGTCGCGGCATCGGTAGTTTGCGCTCCCAAAGTTTTCTGCAAATTCTGCACGGCAACGCCCATCTTGTTGACGCTGTCCGACTGCTGCGTCATCAAGTCTTTCATCGCACCCATGCGTTCGTCCATCGACTGCTGCATGCGAGCCATGTTGTCTTGAAGAAGTTGCAACTGGGTCTGGATCTGGATGAGCTGCGACTTGGTGTCTGCGGCAGCCGCTGGCCGCGAACCGCAGACGGCCAACAGAAGCAAAGCGAACAGAGCATAGAGATTCTTGTTCATGATGTTTAACTCGTTAGATGCACGGGCACGGGCCCTGAGAAAAATTTTACTTCAGGAAGCGGCGTGGCGGGGATAAGCGTAAAGGTAACCGGTAAGGGACCCTGGTCGTGCCGACCAGGGCCCCGTCCGGGAAAAGTTAGTTTAGCGCACCAACTGGAAGTGATCACGCCGGTTGCGCTGCCAGCAGTCCTCGGTGGCTTCACTGCAGACCGGTTTCTCCTTGCCGTAGCTGATGCTTTTGAGCTGGCTCGCTGCCACGCCGCCCTGAATCAGGGCCTGCTGCGCGGCGTTGGCGCGACGGTCGCCCAAAGCCAGGTTGTACATGCTGGAGCCGCGTTCATCGCAGTTGCCCTCAATCCGAACTTGCCAGTTGGGGTGCGCAGCGATGACCTGAGCGGCGCGAGCCAAAGCCTGCTGCGCGTCAGGACGCAGGTCTGCTTTGTCGTAGTCAAAGTAAATGTCGGTGATGGCCTGGGCCAAGAGCTGCTCGTCGGTCAACGCCGGCGGAGGCGGTGGCGGCGGAGGTGGCGGAGCCGTCACGTTGACGGTGGCGGTAGCTTCCTGCGTTCCGCTCGCGCCCTTCGCGCTCAGATGGTAGGTGGTAGTGTCGGTCGGCGAGACGCTCTGCGAACCGCTGCCCTCCACTTTGTTGCCGTCCAGGGTAACGTCCGGGGCGTTCTCCGTGCTCCAGGTGAGAGTCGCCGACTGGCCGCGCTGGATTGAGGCTGGGTTGGCCGACAGCGTGGCGGTTGGGGGTTTAGGCGGCGGCGGTGGTGGCGGCGGGGCTTCCTTCTTTTTGCATCCGATAACCAGCGCCAGCAAGGATAACAGCATGGCGGTTTGAATCCACTGCTTCTTGCTGTAGTTCACCTCATGTCCTCCCAATTTGTCGCGAGCATTGCTCGATTGAATTCAACAAAAAGACGACCAACAAAGATTCATTGATAACTCCAGTTCGGCTGGGTGTTCCGGCCCATGCGAGTGAGTTGTTGCAGGTGCGTGCCATCGGCCAGCACGCTCCAAATCTGCTGGCTTCCCGACCGTG
>DATFXI010000296.1:0-16906 GCA_035316085.1 Candidatus Angelobacter sp. | reverse complement strand
GCCAGATCGCCACTGGCGCCCACGCTGCCTTGCGAAGGCACCACCGGGTGCACGCCGCGGGTCAGCATTTCGCAGAGCAGGTCAATCACTTGCTCGCGGACCCCGGAGAGTCCCTTGGCCAGAGAATTCGCGCGCAACACCATCATGGCCCGCGTCTCTGGCACGCTGAGCGGCTCGCCCACACCCGCCGCATGGGAGCGGATCAGATTGATCTGCAACTGGCGGTTCTGCGCCGGGTCAATGCGGACGTCACTCAGCTTGCCGACGCCGGTGGTGATGGCGTACGCGACTTTGTCTTCCGCAACCAGCGCATCCACGACGGCACGCGCCGCGTTGACCTTTTCGCGGGCATCGCCCGAAGGCAGCACCGGCTGGCGCTCATACACGATGGCACGCAGGTCATCCAGAGAGAGACTGCTTCCGTCGATCCGAATGGGGTTCATGAATTCTTCTGGCGGCGCGGCGCGAAGGCCCGCGCGTATTTTTCCGGCAATGCGCGCCGCTGGAATTTGTCGTCCACGATGATGTGCATGGTTTCGCCAGTGGCCAGCAGCGTGCGGTCGCCGGCGCGAAAGACTTCGTAGCTGAAGTGCAACAGAGACTGGCGCGCATTGGCGATCCGCGTCCGCACCACGATTTCATCATCATATAAGGCCGGGGCTTTGTAGCGCACACGGAGGTCGACCACCGGGATATGGCAGTTTTCTTCCTTCTCCATGGCGCGGTATTCGAGGCCGAGCTGGCGCATCAGCTCCACACGCCCGACCTCGAACCAGATGGCGAAGTTCGAGTGATACACCACGCCCATGTTGTCGGTCTCGGCGTAGCGAACGCGCAGTTTGGTTTCGCCGGCGATTTCTACTTTGTTGTCCACTTGGGTTTGCGCTTTTCCAAAAAACTGGTGATGCCTTCCTTGAAATCCGCGGTCTGGCGAATGGCAGCATTTTCGCGCACCGCCTGCGCCACTTGCCTGTCCAGTTGCTCCTTGGTGTAGCTGGAAAGCAGCGCTTTGGTGGCGCGCAGCGATGCCGGGCTGTTCTCCATCAGCTGCCGGGCCAATTCGTAAGCGCGAGGCATGAGCTGCTCGGCGGCAACAATCTCATTTACCAGTCCCAGGCGATGCGCTTCTTCCGCGCCGAAAAGGCGGCCCGTCAGCAGCAAGTCGCGGGCGCGCTTTTCCCCGATGTTGGCGATCAGGTAGCTGGAGACGATGCCGGGCACAAACCCAATGCGCACTTCCGTGTAACCAAGCTTGGCTTCCGGGACGGCCAGCGTGAAATCGCACAGCGTGGCCAGGCCGGTGCCGCCGGCGATCGCCGCTCCGTTCACGGCGGCAATGGTTGGCTTGGGACAGTCATATAGCGAACGAAACAAACCCGCCATGGTTTCTGAATCTTTGCGGTTCTGCTCATCGCTGTGGCCGATCAGCTGCTTCAGGTTCTCAAGGTCCATGCCGGCGCAGAATGCGCTGCCCGCACCGGTAAGGATCACGACTTGCGCCGGCGACGATGCCGCTGCCTTAAGCGCCGCCGTCAGATCGGCAATCAACTCGTAGCTGATGGCGTTGCGCTTGTCTGGGCGATTGAGCGTGATGGTGGCGATACCATCGGTTTCCTTGTAGAGGACGGTCTTCAGGTTCATATCTATTGGATCACCGTATGCTTCTTCACAATCTCCGCCGACATCTGGATCACTTCTCCCAGTGGCTTCTTCAACGGCACTTCTGCTCCATGCTCATGCAACGCTTGAACCGCAATCTCTGTCGCGATATTGCCGACCATCGCGTCCTGAGCAAACGGGCATCCGCCGAGCCCACCGATGGCGGAATCAAAACGGCGGCAGCCGGCGTCGTAAGCGGCCGTCACTTTCTCCGCAGCGCCCGCCGGCGTGCTGTGCAGATGCGCTCCGATCTCGAGATGAGCATATGCGCCGGTCACGGCCGACACCAAATCTTTGATCTGCTGCGGCGTCGCCAAGCCCACGGTGTCGGCCAGCGAGATTTGCTCGATGCCCATGTCGGCGAGAATGCCCACCGCCTCCACCACTTCCTCCGCGTTCCAGAGATTGCCATAAGGATTCCCGAAGGCCATGGAAATATAAACCACCACGTCGAGCCCAGCGTTGTCAGCTTTCAGCTTGATCTGCTCGAGTTCATCAATCGCGGCTTCGAGCGTCTGGTTCTGGTTGCGCTCCAAGAACGTTGGCGAAACCGAATATACAAATCCCAGCGTGCGCACAGCCTCGGTAGCGATGGCCCGCTCGGCACCTTTCTGGTTAACCACGATGCCGATAACCTCCACATCGTCTGGAGGATCGAGTTTCTTCAGCACTTCCTCGGAATCGGCCATCTGCGGCACAGCTTTGGGTGAAACGAACGAGACAGCGTCAATGTGCTTGAATCCCGCGCGTATAAGCGCGCGCAGATATTGGACTTTCACGTCCGTCGGAATCTGGCCCTTGAGGCCTTGCCAGGCATCGCGCGGACATTCAACGATCTTTACATCGTTGCTCATACACCTTCGTCAATCGGGTGATCCGGTGATCGGGTGGCAGTGTACCGCAGGTTTTCAGATCACCCGATCACGTGCGATCACAGATCACCCGATCTACGTCTGCAAAACCCCCACTCTGAACTCCTTCACCTCCGGATTCAGGCTCGCCGCTTCCAGGGCGGTGATCAGTGCCTGGCGTGTTTCCATGGGATCGATAATCTTGTCGAGCCACAAGCGGGCGGCACCGTAGCGCGGATCCGTCTGGTGGTCGTACGTAGCTTTCACCGAGTTGTACAACTCTTGCTTTTCTTCGTCGCTCAGCTTTTTGCCGCCGCGCTCCAGTTGCTTGATTTTGATCTCGACTAGCGTCCCAGCGGCCGACGCGCCGCTCATCACGGCATAGCGCGCTGTAGGCCAGGCAAAGACAAAACGTGGATCGTAAGCCTTGCCGCACATGGCGTAGTGGCCAGCGCCGAACGAGCCTCCCACGATCACCGTGATCTTAGGCACCACGGAGTTGGAAACCGCGTTCACCATCTTGGCTCCCGCCTTGATGATGCCGGTCCATTCGGCGTCGCGGCCGACCATAAAGCCGTTCACGTCGTGCAGGAAAATGAGTGGCACCAAGTTCTGGTTGCAATCCATGATGAAGCGCGCGGCTTTTTCTGAGCTCTCGGTATAAATCACGCGGCCGACCTCGAGATGCTTTTCTCCCGAATGCGGATCGGTCTGCTGCATGGAAAGCGCCTGGTTGGCGACGATCCCTACGGCAAATCCGCCGATGCGCGCCAGGCCGCAGATGACCGTCTTCCCGTATTCCGCCTTGTATTCGTCGAAGCGGCTTCCGTCCACGACGCGGGCGATGATCTCCTTCATGTCGTACGGACGCAGTCCATCGGGTTCGTAAATTCCGTAAATTTCTTCCGCCGCATACGCCGGTTTTTCTGCCTTGATGCGGTCAAACGGCGCACCCGGTTTGTGGCCCAACTTGCTCACCACGGAGCGGATACGCTCGATACAGGCTTCGTCGTTGGGCTCGCGGTAGTCGATGGTGCCGGCGATCTGGGCATGCATGGCCGCGCCGCCCAGCTCTTCGGCGGAATACTTGGCGCCGATAGCGGCCTGCACCAGCGCGGGCCCAGCCAGAAACAGACCGCTGCCTTCGGTCATCAAGAGCGTGTCGCACATCACCGGAAGATAGGCGCCCCCGGCTACGCACATCCCCATGATGGCCGCGATCTGAGGAATACCCAGCGAAGACATCACCGCATTGTTTCGGAAGACGCGGCCGAAGTCGTCAGTATCGGGAAACACATCTTCCTGTAACGGCAGAAAGACGCCTGCGGAGTCAACCAGGTAGATCGTCGGGATATGGTTCTCGATGGCGATGTTCTGGGCGCGGATGACTTTCTTGGCCGTCATGGGAAAGAACGCGCCGGCTTTTACTGTGGCGTCGTTGACGATGAGCATGAACAGGCGCCCATGAATTCGTGCTAGCCCAGTGACCGTCCCAGCCGCGGGCGCGCCGCCCCATTCTTCGTACATCTCGTACGCGGCGTACAAGCCGAGCTCGAAGAAATCCGTACCAGGATCGATCAGCAACTGGATGCGCTCGCGCGCCGTCAGCCGCTTTTTCGCGTGCTGCGCTTCGATCCCTTTCTCCCCGCCGCCCTGGCGAATCTGCTCTTCCTCATTGCGGATCACTGACACCAGTTCCGCCATGCCGCGCATGTTCTTCTCGTAGCGCGCCGACGTGGGGTTGACCTTGCTGATGATCTTGTTGGAGGATTCAGCCATCGCAGTTTGGGCGGACTGGTTAGGTTAAATGAGGGGAAGAAAGACGCGCAACGCGAGCGAGCGCTCGCTCAGTGGGATCTTCCGCGATCTCGTCTACCAATCCGATCCGCAGCGCTTCCTCGGCGTCAACCATCTCGGCTAGCAAAAACATCTGCATAGTGCGGGGTTTGCCGATCAGCCGCGGCAAGCGCTGCGTTCCGCCCCAGCCGGTGATCACGCCCAGCGAAGCGCCGCGATGCCCAAACACGGCGTTGGGCGCGGCGATGCGGTAGTCGCAGGCCAAAACCAGGTCCATACCGCCGCCCATGCAGTAGCCGCAGATGGCCGCAATCACCGGGACGGGGAAATTGTCGATGGCGTTCATGAGTCTCTGGCCGGCCCGCGAAAACTCAAAAGCCTCCGGCCCGGTGAGCTGGGCAATCTCCTTGAGGTCGGCGCCGGCGGAAAAGAATTTGTCGTTTCCGGTGATGATCAGGGCTTTGATCTCGCCACGCGTGGCTTCTTCCCACAGGCCCTCAACCGCGCTGCCCAGAGATCGAATGACCGCGCTGGAGAGAACATTGGTCGGGTCAGGCGTCGCGATCCGCAGGACAGCGCAGCCCTCGATGTGGCTCACGTCTTGATACTCTCCGCTGTCTTGTCTCCCAACCTTCACGCATCTAGACAATAAACCATTGTTATTCCGAGCAGAGCGAGGAATCTGCTTGTCTTGCAACCCAGGCAAAACAGCTGAGTCCTCGACCTCCCGTCTCGGAATGACAAGTGGCTGTAGGTGTTCTCAGTGGAAATCGCTACAACTCAGAAAGAACCCGCAGGTCTCGCACTTGAGCTTGCAGCGCGATTCCCGCATCTCAGAACCGCAGTTGGGGCAGAACTTGGCTGGGTCGGCCGACTGGGTCTTCCGTTCCTGGTGGTGACTTGCCTCGGGATAGGCTTTGCCGTCCATTGCTTGATACCCGCAGTGTAATCCGCGGCGATCGGGAATGCATCTCCAAAACCTGGCGACAACAGCCTGCTACTCAGGATCATCTCACCATCAGCGGCGCCTTTACGCCAAGGCGGCGCCGGGGACTGCCTGGTGAAAATTGTTCTCTTCGGCCTGACCCTCTCCTCCTCCTGGGGCAACGGTCATGCCACGCCCTATCGCGCCATTCTGCGCGCCTTGAACGACATGGGACACCAAATCCTTTTCTTCGAGAAGGACGTCGACTACTACCGCTCCCGCCGCGACTTCTCGCGCTGTGATTATTGCCGGCTGGTTCTCTATGAGAGATGGGAAGACATTCGCAGCCAGGCTCTGGCAGACGCCCACTCCGCTGACATCGTGATGACCGCCAGCTATCTTCCCGGGGGCCACCTCATCAACGACGAAATTCTCGAGCTCAGCGGCCCGCTGCGCGTCTTTTACGATCTAGACACGCCGGTCACGCTGCGCAACCTTGAAGCCGGCGGGGTTGAATACGTGCGCCGCGACCAGTTGCCGGCCTTCGATCTGGTGCTTTCCTTCACCGGCGGCAAAGTCCTCGACGAGCTGGAAGATAAGTACGGCGTGCGCCTGGTGCGCCCCCTCTACGGGTGCGTGGATCCAGACGATTACCTGCGCGTGCAACCGCTCACTGAGTTTGCCTGCGACCTCAGCTACATGGCCACGTACGCCCCCGACCGCCAAGCCAAAGTGGACGAATTGTTTCTGGAGCCGGCGCGGCGCAACCCGCACAAGCAGTTCATGCTGGCCGGATCGCAGTATCCGGACGAGTGGCCCTGGCCGGCGAATGTGCGCCAGGTGGAGCACGTGGCGCCGCAAGCGCATCCCGCGTTTTATTCCTCGTCGCGCGTCACAATGAACATCACACGGCAGGAGATGGCGCGCAACGGCTGGTGCCCTTCGGGACGTTTTTTTGAGTCCACCGCTTGCGGCACGCCGCTCCTGAGCGATTGGTGGGAAGGGTTGGGCTGGTTTTTTGACGTGGTGCACGACATTCGCGTGGTGGCTCGGGCTGAGCACGTGGAGAACGCGCTCAATCTGCCTGATGCCGAGCTCCGCGCGCTGGCTGCGCACGCCCGCGAGCGCACGCTCGACGACCACACCGGACGGGCGCGCGCGCGCCAGCTTCTCCAATACTTGGAAGAAGCGCGCAGCGCTGCCGTGGAGAAGAGCGAGGCCGCTTCATGATCGGAATCATCCCTGCCGCCGGCGCCGGGAAGCGCATTCAACCGCTAGGCTGCTCCAAAGAACTCCTTCCCGTGGGCTCGCGCCTGGCCGGTGGCATCGAGCGCCCCAAGGCCGTTTCCGAATATCTGGTGGAGCGCATGATCGCTGCCGGAGCCACTCAAATCTGCTTCGTGATCTCTGCGGAGAAGACCGACGTAGTGCGGTATTACTCGGAGCGTGACTACGGCGCAGAAATCTTCTATGTCGTGCAGCCAAGACCGCAGGGACTGTGCGACGCTCTGTTCCGCGCTGCGCCTGTGGCCCGCCGCCATGAAAAAGTCCTGATCGGTCTTCCCGACACGATCTGGTTTCCCGAAGACGCGTTTTGTCAAGCGCTGGGGCTCGATCGCGCCGCCGTGAACCTGGTTCTCTTCCCCGTACGCAATCCATCGGCATTCGACGCCGTGGTCTGCGACGATCTGGGTTACGTCGAGCAAGTCCAGGTCAAAAAGTCGCAGCCGGAATCACACTGGGTTTGGGGCGCGATCACCGCTACCGGCGACGCCTTCTACCGGCTCAAGCTGCTCTGGGAGTCACGGCGCCGCCGCGACGAATATTTTGGCGACCTATTGAACGCGTTTCTCGCCACCGGCAACGTGGCCCGTGGTACATTCTGTGGTCAGGTTTATATAGATGTAGGAACGCTGGAAGGCTATCGCGCGGCCCAGGACTATTTGCGGGAGCAACAGCGCTCACTGCGGGCCGCCTGAAATTCAGGTCAGGTGTTTGCGCGCAGGATATCTCGAATTTCGCGATTGATGCGCGCACCGTCGCGCGCGGCTTTGTCGACCAGTTCCGTCCATTTCTTAGCATCGTCCCTGAGCTGCATTTGCGAAAGCAGATACGCAGCCTGCATGATGGTCTCAATCGAATTGGCCAGGTCGTGCGCCAGGGCGCGTAACTGGCGGCCGGTCTCTTCAGGAATTTTTGCGGCGGGAACCTTGGCCGCTGTCGCTTTCGCTCGAGGGCTCATCTGGACACTTCCTCAGTTCTTGCGAGAACAATCTTACATCCTGCCCCCAACAACATTGGACGCAAATCTGGTGGAAACAGTTTCCCGCTACGAACCACCCGGGGTCTGAGCGGGTTTCCTGTAGGATGCAGAATCGGCGGCGCGCCCGTCTTGCGTGGCGAGCTGCCTGCTTCAGGAGCAGGAGGATTGGAGCAGGTCGAGAGTCGTTAGCGGCTTGGAGCCCAGCGACCGAAAACGAAGTTCACTTCGATCTCCGCATCCAGTGCGATCACTCACGATGCTCAGGCCTACCATCAATCGCATGCCTATGGCCCGAATTCCTTAGTACTTTCCGGCCGTCTTTCGTAGCTCAACTTAAGCGAAAAGTACGACCGCAAACGGGTCTTTGGCGGAGTGTTGCTCCTGAAAGTGCCTTCTAAAATGCCTCGGAGCACGAGGCCAATTTTCTCTGCCTGAGATGAAGGGTTGAACTCCGTCGTCCCCAGGACGACGCATCCTGGGGGACCTGTTGCGTAGATTTTTGTTCTTCCAGCTCACGCTGGTTCTGCTTCCTTCGTTGTGGGCCGCCGCTACAACACCTTTTAAAGCCACCACCACACTGGCCGCCGAGACCGGCAACAACACCAGCGCAGCCGCGTCTTTCACGGGACAAAGCAACGGCAACATTCCCGGCGCCAACGTCAGCAAAGTGCCGACGCGCACCCTGCTCTACCCAGGCGCGACCACAAAGATCTACGCGCACTTTGTTCCCTGGTTCGGCTTCGGTGACCACGTAAGCGTTGGCTACGTCTCCAATGACCCGGTGCAGGTGCAAAAACAAGTGGACGACATGGTGAGCCGTGGTCTGGACGGCGCCGTGATTGACTGGTACGGCCGGGGGACGTTCAATTCGCACTTTGTTTCGTACGATCAGTCATCGCAGCAGCTCATGCACCAGGCGGAGCAGCATGCGGGATTCAATTTCGCCGTGATGCATGACGCGGTCTCGCTCCAGCCCTGCGCCGCTAACACCAGCTGCGACGTCACACAGACTCTGATCGACGACCTGAACTACGCTAACGTCACGTACATGGGTTCGCCGGCCTACCTGCATTGGAACGGACGTCCAGTGCTGTACTTCTTTGGCCACGAATCGCTGACCATTGACTGGAACCGTGTCCGTGGCGGCGTCGCCGGGAATCCCGTTTTCATCTTCCGCAATGCCGGCGGATTCACTCGTCCGCAGAGCGACGGCGGCTTCTCCTGGATCGAGCCGACCACGACCGGCACGACCTATCTCGACGGTTTTTACACCACTGCGCAATCACTGATCAACGAATACGTGACTGGCTCCGGCTATAAAGGGTTTGACGACTCCATCGCCGCCTGGACTCAGCACCGGCTCATGGCGCAGGAGTGCGGACAGATCTGGTTGTCATCGATCGCCGAAGCCGGCAAGTACTATTCCGCCTCCAACCAGCTGTTGGGCATCCAGCTGGTGACCTGGAATGACTATGAAGAAGGCAGCGAATTTGAGACGGGCATCGACAATTGTGTCAGCGTCTCAGCTGCAGTTTCCGGCAACGCGCTGGCTTGGGCCATCACTGGACAACTCAACACCGTGGATCACTTCACAGTGTTTGCCTCCCAGGACGGCCAGAATCTGATGTGGCTGGCCGATGTTCCGACGAGCGCGTCCTCGCTCGACCTGGCGCAGTTCGGGCTGCCCGCCGGGAACTACACCATGTACGTGAAAGCGGTAGGCAAGCCGTCCCTCACCAACAGGATGTCGGCCAGCGTGACCTATACCGCGGGAGGCAGTACGCCTCTGCCTCCTGTTGCAGTCTTGAACGTGACGCCGCCTTCCGGCGCGGCGCCACTCGCGGTCACCGCAGACACGGCGGGATCCAGCGCGCCTGCAGGCAGCATTGCCTCGATAACGATCAATTTTGGCGACGGCAGCGCCGGCGTGATTGCAGCGAGCGCGAGCCACACCTACAGCGCAGCCGGAACATACACCGTGACTGCCACAGTCACGGACAATCTTGGCGCCAGCGCGACGAAAACAGCCACAGTGACTGTCACCGCGGGCCCTCCGCCGCCGCCCGTCGCAAACTTTTCCCTCACCGCGGCTCCCGGCAGCAGCGCGGCCACCATCAAGGCCGGCCAGTCCGCAACGTTCGCGCTGCAACTTGCCGCCACTGGTAATCCCTTTAGCGTGTCGGTGACTTGCTCCGGCGTGCCCGCCAAGGCCGCATGTAATGCGCCGGCAACCCCCCTCACCGTCACGCCGGGTTCATCGATTAACGTCCCCATCACGGTGACCACCACGGCAAGCGCTGCCCTGCTGCGCTTGCCCACGGGGAAGACTGCTCCACCCACGTTGTGGCTGTTGCCGGTGGCCGCCTTGCTGGTTTGGTTCGTTCGCTTGAAAGCACGGTCTGCCGAAACCCGGCGCCGTCTCGCCATAGCCAAGGTGTGGAAACCCGCTTTCGCTGCGCCGTTGGTGCTGCTGGTGATTGCGGGGATCGCTGGATGCGGCGGCAAAGTCAGCAACCCGACTAAACCCGTCGTAAGCGGAACGCCCGCGGGAACTTACACGCTGGTGGTGACCGCGACCTCCGGTTCCACCACGCACAGCACCCAGCTCACGCTGACGGTGCAGTAGACGGAAAGAGAAGATGCTCCAAGCGCTCTGGCCGATGATCGTCAACCTGGCCGTCACCACGGCAAGCTTGCGGTGGTTTTTTCGGCGCCAGCCTCGCCTCCGGCCCCTGGCTGGCATGCTGCGCTGGACCGTAGTGCTTCTTGGACTAGGTCTCGCGGTGCATGCGGCGATTGATAAGAGGTCGAACCACATGTTCCTGGAAATCCTGGGCTTCGCCGGTCTCGCGCTGGCTTTGAATTTCCTGCTGTTTCCCGGTACTGCAGGACGCCTTTTGCGCCGTTTCCAGTAACAGTGAAGGCCGATACCAGAGTAAGGCCCACTTCTCAACCCGTGGCCCAGTAACTCCAGCGGGTTACGCGGCTTTCTGCCCCGAAATAGGTGCTTGCCTAATGCAAGCAGAGTAGCTCGGAACGTAACCTCCAGTTTCGCCTGGAGGTTTCATGCGATTCATTGCAAAAGCGAGCGGCAACGCTCTTATTCTGACAGCGGTAGTCGCCGCTGTATTTCTTGTGGCCGGTTGCGGCGGGGTCAATAGCAATCTTACTGCCCACGCCGGGCCGACGCCTACGCCCACGCCCGGCGCACCGGCGAACCCGACACCAACGCCTGTCCCTTCGCCGACTCCTAAGCCGGTGCCGGGCGGAACTGTGCCTCACTCCGGACACGTGGTGCTGGTGATCGAAGAGAACCACACCTTCGCGGAGACGCTTGCATCCATGCCCTGGCTGGTATCCATGGGAAGCACGTACGCCTATGCCACGGACTATCACGCCAATGAGCCCGGCTCTATGCTCGACTACCTGTGGCTGTCCTCGGGCAGCGGCGAGAAAGCGTTCGGCTGCACCGGCGGCGGCTGCACCAAGCCCATCACTAGCGACAACATTTTCCGTGAGCTCACCAAGGCCGGGATTTCCTGGAAGGTGTACGCAGACTCCCTCCCGCGCCAAGGCTACATGGGCGGCGATTCAGGCGCGTATGCGGAACGCCACAACCCTGCCAAGTGGTATTCCGACGTGATCAACAGCCCGGCTTTGCAGCAGAACATCGTGCCGTTCACGCAGTTCGCTACGGACCTGGCTACCGGCAAGCTTCCGGCGTACTCCATCATCGTGCCTGACGTGAACCACGACGCGCACGATGGCACGCTGGCCCAGGCTGATACCTGGCTCAAGACCAACGTGGCTCCGCTGCTGAACTATCCCGCGTTTCAGGCTGGAGGCGACGGCGTGCTGATCGTGACCTTCGACGAATGCGACGGCGCGGTCGGCGCGTGCAATCAGCAGATCTATACCGCCGTCATCGGACCGCGCGTGAAGCGCGGCTTCCGCTCGGCCCTCTTCTACCAGCACCAGAACACACTGCGCACCGTGCTCGATATGCTCGGCGTTCACGTGTACCCGGGAGCTTCAGCCGCAGCTGCGGACATGGCGGATTTCTTCCAGTAGAAAGAAGAAATTTACGACAGAAAAGGGACGGAGCAATCCGTCCCTTTTTTTACAATCGCCGGCGATTTTCTAGCTTTCCCAAACAAACGCATCGAACCGGCGACGGATCTCGAAGCCCAGGCGCAGATACAGGTCCACGGCGTTGGCGTTGGCTTCGGTCACGGTGAGGCTGAGGGCGGAGAAATTGCGACTGCACAGCTCGCGTGTACAGAGCCCGATGAGCGATTCGCCGATCATGCGGCCGCGCAGTTCCGGGGCCACGCAAATCTGGGTGATGTGACCCACGTCGTCGCGGACACGGGAGCAAAGCAGCAAGGCGGCGATGGCGCGGGTGGGCGGATAAACGGCCACGAACGACGAGCTGGGATCGAAAATGCCGCAGCCGGGAAAGCGGACAATGTTGTTCAGGAAACGCAGCGAGCCGTTGAGGCTGCGGTACTGGTCGTTGATTTCCGAATCGATGTGGCCGTGGTAGGAAGTGGTAATCAGGCCGGCCACGGCCTGGAAATCCTGCTCCTGCCAGCGGCGGAATTCGATGCCGGGTAGGGGAGTGATGCGGGGCAAGGCTGCCTCGTCTTCGGCCAGCGGCAGCACCATGAACAGCCGGGGAAACTGCTGGAAACCTTCGTCCAGAAACGGCGCGCTGAGCACGCCGGACTCGTGTGGCAGAAGCTGTGCCTCGATGCGCTGCACTCCGGGTGAGCGCTGCAAGGTCTCGATCGTGTGGGTGGCCAGGCGGGTTTCCACGTCGCGGTCGCGCAGGCGGATACCTTCGTCGGCAAACAGGTCACCGATCACGCCCTTGCTGCCTTCATAGACAAAAAAAGCGTAGCCGCCAACGCGGCCGCGTTCCACCGCAGCGTATCCGGGCAGGATCTTGGAATCCACGTAGCGGAGAATCATGTCCGCCGAGGCGCGGTAATCCCAGGACATCAACTGTGCCCAAACCTGGCTCTCGCGTTCCAACAGCGGACGCAGATGATGGGAAGTGAAGTGTCTCAGGTCCAGGATCTCTACGCCAAAGGGCTGTGGGGTCCGGTGTGCTTCGATCGGGGTGTGAAGGCCCATGTGACTTTCCGGCTCGTGCCTTCTATTACGGTAAATGGCGACGAAGGTCCGAGTCTAGCCTCACTTGCTGATTCAGCAAAGCCGGTTTCCACCTTAGAACCAAGGCAGACAAGAAGAACCATGGGGGTTACCGACGTTATCTAGCGCCCGCTACCAAAAAGAACTCCAGATGTTGGGGCGGGAAACCTCCCAGCGACATGACCGGCCGCGGCCCTACGACAGCCCGCACGGCATCACCGTTTCCCGATTTGGTAATGACCACGTGCGTCTCCGCCGGGACGCCATGCGGCAGGTCGCGCGGGCCATCGCTCTCGTAGTAGGTCACCGGCCGGTTGCGGTAGAAGTTCAGGCCGTAGGCCAGGTCGCGCTGTTTCTTGACGTCGAAGATGGCCAATGCCGGCGGCGCGACGCCATGTTTGCGCACCTGCGCGTCGAGTTCGGCGTTGACGGCCCGCGCAGAAAGGGTTTGGTCAAGCACCGGGGCGGCCCAGCGCAGCAGGAAGGCCAGCACCATCACCACCGGAATCAGCGTGGCGAAGTGCAGCGAGCGCAGGCCTTGCTTGCGCACGATGATCAGCACCAGGGCGGCCACAACTCCCACCGTGGCCGCAATCCAATTCTTGGTCACGTCCGGCACGGGCTCTTTCAGCAAGAGCCAGGGGACCATCAACCCGGCACCGACTACGACCCCGCATAGCAGCGAGTGCAGCATGAGCTGGATGCGGGAGATGGCTTGCGTGCGATGCAGGTTGATAGTCGTAAGCAAGGCCGCTGCCGGGACCACCTGCAGGATATAGCCCGGCAACTTGGAGCGCGAAATGCTGAAAAAGACGATGGGAATTGCGATCCAAAGCAACAGAAAGAGCGCCAGCCAGTCCTCCTGGTCGGTTTCCGATGTGCCACGCACACGACGGATACCACTGCGGATGGTTTGCGCCAGTGCGGGAAGCGTGAACACGGTCCAAGGCAGCGTGCTTAGGAAAAAGACGGGAATGTAGTACCAGAAGGGCTGCGCATGCTGGTACAGATCTGTGCCGAAGCGCGCCAGGTTGTGCTCGAGGAAAAAGACACGGAAGAATTGTGGCACTCGCAGCTGAACCGCCACGAACCAGGGCACAGCGATGGCAAAGAACAGCGCAAAGCCTGGCCACCACAGACTCCGCAGAAAAATCTTGGCGTCGCGGCGCAAAGCGGCGTACGCCGCCACGATCAGCAACGCCAGTGCCGGAGCGATTGGCCCCTTGGCCAGCATGCCCACCGCCAGCAGTGCGTAGAACGCCGCCAGCCACAGCTTCTTGCTGGTTTCGTGCCACGCCCACCAGGCCAGCATGGCAATGGCAAACGGGGCGGAGACCAGCATGTCCGTGGAAGCTCCGCGCCCGAAGCCGATGATCGCCGCCGAAGAAGCCGTGATCATCGCGGCGTCAAGTTCGCTGGCCGGACGGAAGCGGCGCATGAAAAAAAACACGGCCAGGACCAGCGCTGTCGCAAACGCCGCGGCAGGGATCCGAGCAGCCCAATCACGCACGCCGAAGAAGATGTAGCTGTTGATTTGTTTCCAGTAAAGCAGTACGGGCTTTTCCAGCCAGGGCTGACCGTTGAACGTGGGCAGAATCCAGTCATGACGCTCAAACATCTCGCGACCGATTTGCGCATAGCGTGGTTCGTCTGCGCCGGTCAGACCGAAGGCGCCAAGACCAAAAAAGAAAAAGAAAAAACAGACGCCCAGCAACACCGCCAGTTGCAGGACAAGAAGTCTTGTCCGGGGGTTCACGTGCACGCTCCCGCAGCAAGAAGTATGGTCGGCGACACGGCTCAGCCCTTCACCGGAAGTTTGGGGCGTAGCTCGGCCAACACGATTCTTTCGGCTTCCGCCAGTGGGCCGGCAACAGAAAAGCCGCTGGCGCATCCGTGTCCGCCGCCGCCGAATTTCTCAGCCATCTCCGATACGTTGAGCGCGCCTTTGCTGCGCAGGCTTACCCGCACGCGTTCCGCTCCGGTTTCGCGAAAGAAAGCTGCCACTTCTACGCCCGCGATGCCCAGCGCATAGTTGACCAGGCCCTCGCAGTCTTCTTCCAAGGCGCCGGTGCGGTCCATATCATCGCGGGTGACGCTCATCCAAGCCAGCGCGCCTTGACGGTGCAGCCTGGAGAGCGCCGCGCCCAGCAGCCGCATCTTCGACGTCGGGCTGGAGAAGTAGACGTTATGCGCGATCCGCGCCGGGTCCGCGCCATGTTCCACCAAACGCTTAGCCAGGTCGAAGGTGTGGGCGTTGGTTGAAGAGTAAGAGAACGATCCGGTATCGGTCAGCACCGCGGTGTAAAGGCAAGTAGCGATCTCCGGCGTGATCTTCACGCCTGCGGCCTGGGCCAGGCGGAAGACCATCTCGGCCACGGCGCAGGCACTGGGATCGATCCAGTTGACGTCGGCAAACGGCTTGGAAGTGGCGTGATGATCAATGTTGATCAGGAAGTGATTCTCCAGGCCCTGCAGGCGCGTGCGTACCACGCTGTCGCACTCGAGGATAATAGCGGCGTCGTACTTTCCATTGACGCGGGAGCTATGGACAATGCTGTCAGCGTGCGGCAAGGGTCTGTAGATCACCGGAACGCTGTCACCCAAGACGACTTCCGCGGTCTTGCCCATTTTGCGCAGGACCAGCGACAACGCCAGCGACGAGCCCACGGCATCGCCGTCCGGGCGCGTGTGCGACGTCACCAGAAAGTGCTTGCGCGACTGGATGTTTTCCAGTACCTGGCCGAGTTGGCCATCGAACTGATCGTGCCGGTCCATGGATCCCCTATCGTCTGCCTAAAGGCCGTCCGGCATGCGCCGGGACTAGACGCTGATACTCGGTAGTGGGCACAAAGTGGACCGCTACCGGCGTTTCTTGATCCTGCCCAGAATCTCATCAATCCTAGCGCCGTATTCCTCCGAACGGTCCAGGAAGAAATTCAGTTCCGGCACGTGGCGCTTGCCCAGGCGTTCCAGCACCTCGTGCCGGATAAACCCTTTGGCGGCGTTGATGGCCTTCAGCGTCTCCGCGCACTCGCGCGCGTCACCCTCGACGTCGAGGTAAACGCGCGCGCTCTTGCCGTCAGGCGCCAGGGCAATTTCGGTCACGGTGCACAGAGCGATCCGCGGGTCGCCCAGTTCGCCCTCGATGATGGCGCCAATCTCCTCCTTCAGCGCCTCGCCTACCCGTTCTCGGTGATGCTGTCTGCCACGATGCTCCGGCATTTTACGGATAAAGGAAAACTCTTGAGAATATCAGATAGAGCGTGGAAGGGGATAGGCGTTTTGAGGATCGGGTGACCGGGAGATCCGGTGATCGGGTGATCGGATTTCGGTTAAAGTTGCCGCAGCTTCCTAAGGAGGATGAGCCAATTCCGGGAGCGTCGGCAGTTCCGATCAGCGATTATCCCGGTGTTCCGATCACCCGATGACCCGATCACCAGATCACCCGATCTGCGAGAGTCTCTAGCTCTCGAGATAGTCGAGAAACGAGTCCACCACTTCGGCGCCGGCGTTGTTAGCGAGCTTTGTGGCTGAGCGCTCCACGTTGCGCATCAGGCCTTCGAGATAGTCGCGCGAATCGGAGATGCTGACCACACCCAGAGTTGCGCGCTGCCAAAGGTCAGTGCCGTCTATCTCCGCCACCGACACGTTGAACTCGTTGCGTAACCGGTCCTTCACGCTACGCAGAACCTGGCGCTTGTCTTTAAGTGAGTGGGCCGCCTCAATGCGCAGCTCCAGGGTGAGGTAAGCGATAGGCATGTTCCCTTCCGAAAGAGCTTACCGCGGATTTGGGCCGGCAGCACGAACGTGAATGCCCCTCAATTGCCAGGCAAAATTAGGACACTACCCGGACGTGCTCTCGCTCTACATTTGCCTTGACCCTATCATGTTCAGGAACGACGTCCCGAACGCCGTAAACACGAAACTTCGTCGGTGGATGGGACGCAGGGAGGCCCGGCAATGAAGGCAAAAGCCGCATATACAACCTGCCTGCTGGCATTGGCTGCCGCGGTGATGCTCGTGATCGGCTGCAGCTCTTACAAGGCGCGCAGCGAGATGGATGAAGGCAAGAAGGAATATCGCGCAGCAAATTTCCAGGCCGCCGCGAATCATTTCAAAGCAGCAGCCGCTCTCGATGACAATCTTCTCACCGCCAAACTCAACCTTGCCGCCGCCTATCGCGCGATACCGCCCGACCCCGGCGTGGGCACGCCGGCGGGCGCGTGGTTCGGACAGCAGGCGATCGAGGTTTAC
>DATFXI010000295.1:0-15722 GCA_035316085.1 Candidatus Angelobacter sp. | reverse complement strand
AGCCCTCTCGGCCCGGGACGTCCCGGCTGGCACATCGAGTGCTCGGTGATGTCCATGGAGTACCTGGGGCCGAGCTTTGATCTGCACGCCGGCGGCGAAGACCTGATCTTCCCGCACCACGAAAACGAGATCGCGCAATCGGAAGCGGTTACCGGCCAGACTTTTGTCCGCCTCTGGCTGCATGTCCGGTTCCTGCTGGTGGACGGCAAGAAGATGTCAAAGAGTGAAGGCAACTTCTATACGCTGCGCGACCTGCTGGAGAAAGGCCACAAACCTTCTACACTGCGCTACCTGCTGGCGTCAGTGCCGTATGGCAAACCCTTGAACTTTACTGACGCGGGACTGGAGCAGGCGGCGCAGTCGGTGCGGCGCGTACGCGATTTCAAGACGCGAATTGAGATGGTCCAGCTTGCTCCCGGCAAGAACGAGAAGATCCAAGAACTGGCGTCGCAAACCCGCAGCGAGATGCGCGCCGCCCTGGAAGACGATCTGAACACGGCTCGGGCACTGGGCGCTCTTTTCGACCTGGTGCGCGAAGTCAACACTGCCGCCGACCGCAACGAGCTTCGCCAGGACGACAAAGCTCCGCTGCTGGCGGTGCTTCAGCAGTTCGACGCAATCTTTGCCGTGCTTGAGGACGATCCCGCCGGAGACAGCATTTCCGATAGTGAAGTGGAGCGCCTGATCGCCGAGCGCAACGCCGCAAAAAAGGCCCGCGATTTCGCGCGGGCCGATTCCATCCGCAAGCAACTCACCGATGGCGGCATCATCGTGGAAGATACGAAAGACGGGATTCGATGGAAGAGGAAATAGCCATCAAGCCGTAATGGAAACCCCGAGCCCGGCGGCTTTGCCGGTTTCTTCGAGCGCTATCACTTCCTGGAAGTAGGGAATAGAGAGCCGCAAGCCGGCTTCCAAATTAATCTTCGGCTGCCAGCCCAGAAGCTCACGGGCTTTGCTGATGTCGGGGCGACGTTGCTGCGGGTCGTCTTGCGGCAGCGGCTGGTAGGTAATGGTGCTCTTGGATCCCGTGACCTTCAGCACCATTTTGGCGCATTCGAGAATGGTGAACTCGTCAGGGTTGCCGATGTTCACCGGGTCATGAATATCTGACCACGCCAGGCGGAGGATGCCGTCCACTTCGTCGCTCACGTAGCAGAAGCTGCGGGTCTGCGTGCCTTGGCCATAGACAGTGAGCGGCTCGCCGCGCAGCGCTTGCTTCATGAAGTTGGAGATCACGCGGCCGTCGTTCAATTGCAGGCGCGGTCCGTAGGTGTTGAAGATGCGCAGAATGCGCGTGTCCACTTTGTGGTAGCGCCGATAGGCCATGGTCACGGCTTCGGCAAAGCGTTTGGATTCGTCATACACCGAGCGTGGGCCGATGGGGTTCACGTGGCCCCAATACGTTTCCTTTTGCGGATGCTCCAGGGGGTCACCATAACATTCTGAAGTGGAGGCCAGGAGGTAGCGCGCGCCGTACTTGCGTGCCACGTCGAGTGAATGGAAGGATCCCAGTGATCCGACTTGCAGGGTCTCAATGCCATGGCGCATGTAATCGACTGGGCTGGCCGGTGACGCGAATTGAAAGATGTAATCCACGCGGCCGGGATCGTAGGGCTGGTTGATGTCCTGGCGCAGAAACTCGAAACGCGGTTCGTTTTTCAAATGTGCAATATTGCGCTCGCTGCCGGTGAGAAGATTGTCCAGGCAGACGACTTGGTGGCCTTCGCCGAGCAGGGCATCGCACAAGTGAGAGCCGATGAACCCTGCGCCTCCGGTGATCAGTACCCGCATAGAGTTCCTTTCAGTGTAGAAGATCGCATAGGACAGCAGGAAGTCTTTTCCATGGTGCGTTACTTACGGTCCAGCCAGCCCCGCTGTGTCAACCGGTGCAGAGCCGCCCGGCCGGCAGTGGCTGACGCCGCGCTCAATGTCGGTGCCCTCCTCGTAGTCGTTCCAAGTGACGATCAGCAGGTAGGGCGGCGAGTTCTCCGCAGCGGCGTAACGGCGGAAGACGCGCAGCGTGTCTTCAAACGTTTTGCCGCAACGATACGCCATGCGACGGTTGCGGCTCCAGGACGCGCGGGTGTCATCAAAGCCTGGCCACACCGCGCCCACCGTGATCTTGCCGGGATGACGGGCGATCATGCTCTTGTAGAAGTATTCCAGGTAATCCTCGCCGTGATGGCTGCCGTCACGAGCCCAGCCACCCGCGCCCGGCTGTACCCAGGCGTAGAAGCCGTCAAAAGCGTTAGGGTATTTCGCGTTCTGGTCCTTGTAGATCAGCAGCGGCGCGTCTGCCCACGACTGTGTGACCTGGCGCACCCGGTCCCAGTCCGTGGAAGAGTCCTTGGGAAAAATGAAAATTACCGGACGGCCCTGATAGCGCAAGTAAGCGGAGCGTGAAGGCCCGGCATTGGCGCTGATATAGCGGTCATAAAGATATTGCAAGTCTACGATGACGGCGTCGGTCGCGTAACCGGGATGGTCTACAGCTTCGTCGTACTGGACCGCGACCTTGAAGTCGGTCTGCGAAGCGGCCTGCTGCAGCATGGCGTAGGTCTGGTCCTCAAACTCCTTGCGCGGGCCGTACCAGTTCACCACGAAGCCACCGATGTTCAGGTCTTTGGCCTTAACAATCTGCTGTTGGAGCACAACGGGATCGTGGCAGGAATAGCCCACCGGGATGTGGGCGCCATTGCCGAACCACGGCTGATATACGGCCAAGAGCGTAGGGCCCGAGGGCGTGCGTATGCCGGCCAAGGTGTTGCGGGAATGCCGCGAACAGCCGGCCAGGGTTAGTAAAAAAAGCGCTCCCGCGCTCCAGGAGAACCGTACCATGGCGTGCTTCTTGTCCTGTGGTTGGATGAAAAAAGCAGCTACTCGCGTTGGCAAAGGGAATGCTCGGCTCGGCAACAAAAAAAGCCTCCTGCCGTGAAGGCAGGAGGGGATGAGGGGATGAATCTTTGTTTCCGGCGATTACTTAGACGCCATAGCGCCCGGCGTCGCAGCCGCGCTGGGGCTGGAGCCTTCGCCCAGGCTGTTCTTCAGCAGGCTAACCTCGACGCGTCCGCCGCGAGTGTGGCGCAGCTTCCCGTCTTCGGCCGGCACTGGAGCGTTGCCCATACCCACGGTGTAAATGCGGTATACGGGAATCTCATGATTCAGCACCAGGTAGCGCACCACCATCTGCGCCATGTCGCGTGAGCTAGAAATGGCCGCGCTGCCGCTCCCAGGCGAGAATCCCTGCACTTCCAGGATATATCCCTTCTGGTTCTTGAGCGTGGCTGCCATCTGATCAAGCGCTTCCTTCGCATTCTTGCTCAACGAAGCCTGGCCGGGACGGAAGCGGATTTCCGCCTGCGTGACCGTCTGATACTGATCCAGCTTGCTCACCGTCTGCTCGACACCGGTAATCCGGGTATTAGCAGACTGCGCTGTTTGCTCAGCCTGGGTCGCGCGGTTGCCCGCCTCGACAGCGTGCTGATCGGCTTCATTCGCCTTGCCCATGGCACCGCGTATGCCTTCAGTAGCGCGCGAGTCAACGTCTGAGATCATCTTCGAATTCTTTGCGGTGAGCTCGTCCAGCTCATTGACTCGTCCGCGCACTGGATCCAGCTGGCGGTTCACATACTTTTTGCGGGCAAATGGGTTCAGCTTGCCCCAGAAGCCTTCATGACGCTCGTATTTGAGCGGCTCTTGCCCGGTGGCTGTGGCACTAGGCTGTGCCTGTTGGTCCGGAGTTTGCGCCGGAGCGGTTTGGGCCGCCGGTTGGTCTGACGGTGGGTTGGTGGGTGGATTCTGCTGCGCGACCGCGGGAATCGCCAGCACTGCAGCCAGCGAGAGCAACAACAACATTGACTTCTTCATTGGGGGAATTCCTCCGAACCGGGCTGTTCGTGTCTCGAGCCTGGCCGGAAAGGGATACAGCCAGACGCGAATGCCATGAACGCTACACAGACTTAGCCTAATACATTCTGAATGCCAAACTCACCACTGTTTTTCGTAAATTTAGTGCTTTGTTTCCAACCACTTACATTGAGCCTGAACAGCCGCAGTGTGGACTCGCTGGGTAAATTTTTCCGCACTGCGGAAAACGCACCTCAATCGAATCCGCGGTCTCAACTTGAGCCGCAGCGCTAAACAATCGCGCCCCTCGGGTGCGCCGCAGGACCCCCGAATGCTGCTCCAAGGCGAAATTATCCGTCATACCGGCGATGTAATCGCAAACGGTCCGATAGAGCGGCTCCCCGCCCGTTAGCCTACCTCTGAGCTAACCCTGGATTTTCAGGAACCGCAGGGAATTGAAGATTCTGGCCGTGTCCAGCGACAGCGGCTTACCTGCCGGAGCGATCGACATGAGGGTCAGAAGCCTGCCCTGAAAAATGTAGTAGCGCGCTCGCCCATGATGAGCCGGGGCTTCAAAATCAAATTCCAGGCCCGGATTTCCCTCCAGCGAAATCTCCTTTTCGGAAATTAGCTTGCTGTTCGTTGATTTGAGGCTGCCATCCCTGGCGGCCTGCAGCATTGCTTTGGCGTTAATATTCGGGCCCTTGCCGAAATCAGTGACGCTCACCATGAACCCGCTGTCGCCGCCAAGCTCGATAGCGTACGTATGTGATTGCAATCGCCCGGCGGCGGTATCGGTGGACTGGTCCTGCGCTTGGGGCTTCGCAGGGGCCGAGATGGCAAAGCCGTCGTTGGGATATACGTACTGCTTCCACTCCGCGGACTGGGACACTGCAGCGGCAGCCGCCAAGACCAAGAGGGCTGTCAGGCTACAGGTCAGAGATTTTTTCATGGCGCTATCATAAGGCCACCTGCATGGCCCCGAAAAGGAAATAACTCCTGGGCCCCGCGTCCACGGCTGAGGGCCGGATTTAAACCACAGCACCTTTTGGGGTGCCACATAACCGGCGGTGCTGTTCCAGCACAAAGTTGTCAGTCATGCCTGCAATGTAGTCGCAAACGGTCCGATAGAGCGGCTCCTGCTGCTCTTTCTCCTGATAGCTGGCTGGCAGGTCGCGGGGCGAGCGAAGGAAGAACTCAAACAGCTCAGAGAGCACCTGCTCCGCCTGCTCCTTGTCGGGACGCAATTTCGGACTGTAATAGAGGTTCTGGTAGAGAAACTCGCGCAACTGGCGGCGCTCCGCTTCCACTGCCGGACTGAATGCCAGCAGCCGCTGAGGATGTTCGCGCACTGCAGCCACGGACTGGACTCCGGCGGTCGAGATCTGCTGGGCGCTGTTCGCGATCAGGTCGCTGACCAGACGGTCGAGCACGCGCTTCAACGTCTCATTGAATTGCAACTTTTCCGCGGCTTTGGGGTAAAGCTGGTCCACTTCGTCATGCAGCCGGGCGAAGACCGGCACGTGCTGGCCTACTTGTTCGCGGGTCAGGATCATGGCTTCCACACCGTCATCCAGGTCGGCGGTGCTATAGGCGATTTCGTCGGCCAGGTCAATGAGCTGCGCTTCCAGCGGCGGCCGCAGTTCCAGCAGGTACGGCGCCAGCTGCGGAAATCTCTCGCGGTCGTGGTGGCCGGAGTGCTTAATGATGCCTTCGCGGACTTCGAACGTCAGGTTTAGGCCGGGGAAGCTCGCGTAGCGTTGCTCAAACTGCTCGACGATTCGCAGAGCGTGCAGGTTGTGATCGAAACTGTCGCCGTGGCGGCGCATCAGGATATCGAGCGTGCGCTCGCCGGCGTGGCCGAACGGCGGATGTCCTACATCGTGCACCAGGGCCAATGCCTCCACCAGGTCTTCGTTCAGCTTGAGCTCGGTGGCGATGGTGCGGGAAATCTGTGCCACTTCAATGGTGTGGGTCAGGCGATTACGAAAATGGTCAGAGTAGCGCCGTGTGAAGACCTGGGTCTTATTTTCCAGGCGACGAAAAGCGCGGGAGTGGACCACGCGATCGCGATCGCGTTGGAAGTCGTTGCGGTAGGGATGGACTGGCTCGGCATAGCGCCGTCCCTGGCTATCTTCAGCCCGCAACGCGTAAGCAGCAAGCATGAGGACAGTCTAGCGGACGCGGAAAGAAGTTGGATGGAAAATTCGGCAACGCCGCTGGGACAGAAGCAACTAGCAGTTAGCAAATAGCAATTAGCCCAGCTAAAGCCCGCTCCGACGTCGTTCTCCAAAGGCTGGCTTTAGCTGGGCTAACTGCTAACTACTAAATTGCTAACGGCTGTTGTTCTGCTGCGCCAACTTGACCTTCGTGCTCTCAAGTTTTTTCTGCACGCGGGAAACGTCTTGCTGATCGACGTCGGCGGCCATGGACTTGTTCCATTCATCCAGAGCGCGCTCCCAGTGCATCGCGGCCAGCTTTAACTTTCCGGTCTTGGCGTAGAGTTCGCCGAGATGATCCTGGATCGTTGCATCATTGGGCGTCTTTTCCGCGGCACGACGCAGGTTCTCTTCCGCCTGATCGAAGTTGCCGAGCTTGAAGTAGACCCAGCCCAGCGAATCCAGAAACGCACCGTTCTGCGGTTCCAGTTCCACCGCGCGCTTGATCATGCCCAGCGCCTCTTCCAGACGCATGTTGTGATCAGCCAGCATGTAGCCCAGATAGTTGAGCGTGGTGCTGTTGTTGGGATCCTGCTGCAGGACCTGGCGGAAAGCCTGCTCCGCCAAGTCATATTTCTTTTGCCGCTCGTAGAGCGCGCCGCGGAAATACTGAACATATTCCTTCTCTTCCGGACGGGTCGCAAGTTTGTCGGCTTCGCTGACAGCGTCTTCGGCTTCCTTCCACCGCTTGAGACGGGCATAAATCTGCGAGAGCGAAATGTATGTCTCGCGGTCGCCAGAATCGCCTTTGAGCGTGGACTTGGCAATGTGTATGCCTTCCTCCGGCTTGCCGTCGTCAGAAAGCTGCAATGCCAAGGTGAGCTTCAACCCGCGGTCCTCAGGCAGTTTCTTGACAGCTTCCTGTGCCGTGCGGGCGGCATCCGGCCATTGCTTTTGCTCGCGGTAGGTGTCAATGATTTCCTGATATCCGCGCGCGGCTTCTTCGCCGCCCAGGTCCACGATTTTGCGGAAGGTTTCGATCGCCAACTGCGGCCGGCCCGACTGCCGGTAAAGATTGCCTAGCCGGGAGAGAAACAGAGCGCGATTGCTGCGCTCACCACTTGTGTACTTGCCGTCCGGCGACGTGGTACGCGCGATCAGTTTTTGGAAAACCGAGGCCGCTTCGTCGAACTTGCCCTGGGCTTCCAGCAGCAAAGCCTCGTTATAGGCAACTTCCAGGGCGAGAGAGTCCTGGGCGAAGGGCTCAGCCTTCTTCAGGCTCTCCATGGCCAGATCTAGTTTGCCCATGCGGCGGTAAAGCTTTGACATTTCAACAGCGGGCTGGGGGTCTTGCGGATCAGCGTCCTGCAATGCCTTGTACTCGGTGAGGGCAGCATCCAACTGGTTGTCATTGGCCAAGTTCTGCGCCAGGCCACGCATGGCGTCGAGATTCCCCTTGTCCAGCACCAAGGCGCGCTGGTAGGCCGCCACCGCATTTTTGTAGTCCTTTTGCCGCTCGTACGTGGCACCCATCGCCGAGTAAATCTTTGCCGTGCGGCTGGCTTCCGGCAAAGAGTTCAACATTTCCTGGGCGCGTTGCGTGTCGCCCTCGTCGGTATAAAGGTAAGCCAGATTAATGATGGCTTCGTCAGAGTTGGGATCAACCTTCAAAGCCTGTTTGAAGGTGCTTTCCGCCTTCACCAGATCCTTGTTCAGAGAGTAAAGACGCCCCAGCAGTAAGTAGTTGTCCGCGTTCTTGGGATCGATGCGGACTGCCGCTTCATATTGCTCAATGGCCAACTTCAAGACTTCCCGCGACCCACCCGATTGGGGATCGCTGAGCGAACGCAGGTAAATTCGCCCCAGAAGCTTGTGGGCTTCCAGGTTGTTGGGATCGCGCTGGATGATCTCCTGAGCTTCGAGAACGGCGTCGCGTATGCGGCCAGTGCGGTTGTAGAGGTCAGCCAGAGCGGCATTCAGGTACTCCGACGAAGGGTCGGCGGCAATCGCCAGCCGGTATTCCTCGATGGCCTTGTTGGCGTACTCGCTGCGCCCGTACATGGCCATCATCTCTTCGTACATGTGGGCCAGTCCGAAGTGGTAGTAAGACGCCGCATGGTCAACCTTAGCGGCCGGCGTGTTCTGGTCGGAAGCTGGGGTCGACTGCGCAGGGGCATTTTCCTGAGGCGGGGCCGGCTGCGCCGCAGCAGGCTTTTCCTGGGCCAAAGCCGTTAGAGAAGCCAACGCCAGCGCGAGCATAAGAGAGCTGATTCGCATGAGAGTCATAGAATGGACCGAGTCTGTTTTCCTTCCAATTGGATGCTCGGGAACGTCCGCCGGGGGCCTGTCCTTTCCAATTCTCATTCTAGCCTTTGCGCCGGCGTTTTTGCGGCCTCTAACAATTCTTAACCGGTGACCGAAGTTTCGCTTCGTTTTAGTGGCGGAAATGGCGTACGCCGGTAAAAACCATGGCTAACCCCAGCCGGTCCGCGGCTAGGATCACCTCAGCGTCGCGCACAGAGCCGCCAGGCTGAATCACAGCCGTGGCCCCGGCCTTGGCGATCTCTTCCACTCCATCGGGGAAGGGGAAGAAGGCGTCAGAAGCCGCAACCGTTCCCTTTAAAGGTAAGATCGCTTTCATGGCGCCGATCTTGCAGGAATCTACGCGCGACATCTGCCCGGCACCCACGCCCACGGTCTGGCCCTCGCGGGCGTAAACGATGGCGTTGGATTTTACGTGCTTACAGACTTTCCAGGCAAACAAAAGTGAGCGCATCTCCTGTTCCGTGGGTGGCCGCTGGCTGACGACCTTCAGGTCGGCCGGAGTGAGCGGGCGCGCGTCCGGGTCTTGGGCCAGCATGCCTCCCGAAACATGCTTCAGCGCGAACTTCTCCAGTCCAGGCTTGACCTCTACCAGGCGCAGATTTTTCTTGGCGGCAAATTTTTCCAGCGCCGCGGGGTCGAACCCGGGAGCGGCAATTGCCTCGACGAACAGTTTGGCCATCTCTTCGGCAGCCGCGCCGTCGATCACGCGGTTCACGCCGATCACGCCGCCAAAAGCTGAAACCGGATCACATTCGAGGGCGCGCACATAGGCTTCGCGCAGCGTCGCGCCGGTGGCCGTGCCGGCGGGATTGGTGTGCTTGATGATGGTGCACACTGTTTCCTCGAATTCCTGGGCCAGGTCCCAGGCCGCCTGAAGATCGACGATGTTGTTGTAAGAAAGCTCTTTGCCCTGAACCTGCTTGCCGTTGGCTACACCTTTGCCGGAGCCGTCTGAATACATGGCCGCGCGCTGGTGCGGGTTCTCGCCGTAGCGCAGGTCGATGACTTTGCTGAGCGAGAAACGCAGCGTGCTGGGGAAATCGCTCTGTGCCTGGGGTGAATGAAATTGGTCGCCGTCGAGGGAAATTCCCTGGAGGGTGGCAGCAATGGCGCTGTCATAAGCAGCTGTAGTGGCGAAGGCTTTTTGCGCCAGGCGCCAGCGTGTGGCCAGACTCAACTCACCGCCAGTGGCCGCCATCTCTTTGGCGATGGCGTCGTAGTCGCCCGGCGAGGTCACAATGGCGACGTCGCGAAAATTCTTGGCTGCGGAGCGCACCATCGAAGGCCCGCCAATATCAATGTTCTCGATGATCTCGTCAAAATGCACACCCGGCTTGGCGGCGGTTTTTTCAAACGCGTAAAGGTTCACGACCACCATGTCAATCGGCTGGATGCCGTGCTCCCGCGCCGCCGCAACGTGCATCGGGTTGCCGCGGATGTGCAGAATGCCTCCGTGGACCTTGGGATGCAGCGTCTTGACCCGGCCGTCCATCATCTCTGGAAACCCGGTAAGCTCGGAAATGTCTCTGACCGGCACGCCGGATTCGCGCAGCAGCTTGGCCGTGCCGCCGGTGGAAATGAGCTCAACATCGAAGTCCGCCAGCTTTTTGGCAAAATCAACAAGTCCAGTCTTGTCTGTCACGCTCAGGATGGCGCGTTGAATTTGGGCCACGATGGGTTCCTCTGGGATGGGAAGGGTTAAGGAATAAGGTAACAGAAACATCGGGTGTCGGGGAGATCCTGGCTCATGAGACCGCAATCACCGCTAATCTCCGTAATCGCACGTCTTCGCGCGTGATCGCCGTCATCGGAAGAGGCGGCCAGATCTTCCGATCCCGCGCGATCACGGCGATTTCGGCGATCTTTGTAGATGCAGGCCTTCAACCGGAGTTGTTGTCCTGGCGCTTCACTTTCCGACCCACACCTGCACCACGCAGCCAACCGGCGTTCCGCCGGTCGTAAGGCTGAAGGCAGGAAAGGGGTACACGACTTTCACCGCACCCTTGGGATCAAGCACATATTTCGCCGGGGGATCGCAGGCCTCGCTGGTTGATATGGGGCCCGTCGGCATGAACAGCGCAGTGTTGTCGGAGGGATAGTAAAACTCGCAATATGGACGCCCAAAGGTGCCACCGGAAGCAGCAAAAAGCCCGCCGTCATACTTGCAAATGGCCATGTCAGTTATCAAGTAGTCCTCATCGCGCGCAAAGGTCGTCGGGCCCGTTGTTCCAACGAGCGTCAAAATTGTGCTGGCGGGAAAGTAAATGCATACGGTGGGGTTCGCTGCCTTGCAGAAGTCAGCGTAATCTTTCGGGACCGGTAGTCCCATATAACTCGGCATTTTGAATCGCACAAAGGTATTGCTGAGCACATCCAACTTGGGCGTAACCACGGTGTTGGCTCTGACCGGCTTGGCCGGGCTGGCCTTGACGTTTTGCCCCGGAGTGGGGGGCGCGGTGGCAGTCGTGGGCCCGCCTGCCGGTGCGACATTCGCCGGATGGGCCGCCAATTTTGCGGCCGTCGCCTGTCCCAACGCTGTGGCTCTCGAGAACCTCTCCATGCGTGCCCGGTGCTCTGCCCGCAACGTACCCAGCGAGACCACGCGGCCGGAATCCAGTTTGACCGTGGTGCTATCGGGAAGGCTCTGAAGTTCCACAATCGTGATGGAACCGATGGCGCGAGGTGTTTGATCGGCGGACGCAGCTGCAACGACTGGAGTCATGGCCAGTAACGCGACCAGGCCAGAAGCCAATCCCAGCAAAGCTCTCAGGGAACACTTTTTCATGGAGCCATCTCCCAAAACAGCCCGGGCGTTGAGCTGTCTTGCATCAACCTGATGCCGGCAATCTTACACCGCAATCCGAACCGGCTTTTCACTTACCAAGCGATCACCTATCAAGAGACCCGGGATTGGCGCTCGAGGTTCAATGCCCATTGGGAATTCAGAAACAGTCGAGGCTTCATATGGGTTCTTGCGCCGATTGCTCAATGATCCGACCCCAACGCATGGTCCTATGTTTTTTCGCTTGGCGGCGGGGTAAATCAACTTTCACTTCTTGTTGGGTGCACCGACAACCACGCCACGCAGCGGCAATATGAGGACCCAGGGTTTCGTGGCTTGCCCCCCCGCCGGCTTCGTGGCGCGACTCGTCACCTGCATGGCGTACACACCATCAAAGTTAAACGGGCCCCCAGCCATGCTGACGTGATGTGAAGGGTTATAGTTGGGTGTACAAACGATATCGAGCTGGATCTCCTCTCCGGCAGCAAGGGTCCACTGGTAATTATTGTAAAATTCATCGAGGGGGCCAAAACGGACGGGGCGAGTGCGAGACATTGCAACGCTAGTGGATGATCCCCGGGGCCGCGGAGGCAGACGGCGTAACTCGACGGGATCAAACGGGCCACCCAAAACCCTTACCACGACCGTAACATCGGTCGGGGCGGTGAGCGAAAATGTTCTCCGCGAAGAGCCATTGAAGTTGACCGTGCCAAAGTCTATCGCGGTGGTGGGTGAGTAGCTGAACACTCTGGAGGCGGGCGCCGATGTCAACGGGGGCTTTGCCGGCTGTCCCACTGGCGGTTTCGGCGTGACTGCAGGCCGGGGAGTCGGATTGACGTTAACCGGAGTCTGTGCAGCAGACAGGGCTGCGGCCAGTACGAAGCCAAGATACATCTTGGGGCCAAGGAATCGCATTTCACCCTCCGCTTCGGATTGTTGCAGCCGCGTACCGATTTCGATCTAAACTACCAAACTCATTGCATTGGCTCCCACTTGATCTTGGTGCACTCGTAGTTCCGCTCGCATAAGTCCTCGGGTATACTGCGGGGATCATGGTTGTAGTATCGCGAGAGCTGGCAGCCAAAGCGGGCTTTGCCATCCAGGAGCTGCGCCCACTGCTTGGCGCTCCTGATCGTGATCGGCCCCGTCCTCTTAATCTCGCTGGTTTTCCAAGCCTCGGAGACCGGCGAAAAATCGTCGTTAAAGACACTGACTCCGCCGGATTCCGCATACGTCAAAAATGTGCCAACCATATAGCCCTCGTTGCTAAGCCCGTAGGACATGTGCATTTGCAGATCGTATGTTCCGCTACCGGGGTCGGTGGTGTAGCTGTCGAGGTTCTGGATGTAAAACCCGCCCGTGATTTTGCTGTGAATGGGTGGGTTGAGGGCGAGCTTCAGGCTAAGGTGAGAGACATTGCAATCATCGTGCTGGCCTGACGAGAGGTTGAGCGTCGAACCAGGCAGGCCGGTGAACTGGAACAAGGCTTTGGAAGTCTTTTTTCCATCATCAAAGACCAGCTCCAGAGGCTCAGCAGAGTTCTTCGAGACTTTGATATTTCCCAGCGACAGCCATACCGTGACACCCATGTTCTGCTTGGCGCCGAGCTTCACGCTCTTGGCCATCACCGACACGCCCTGCGGCACTTGGTTCCCGGCACGTATGGTCCCGGTGACCGGCGTGTCCAGTCCGTACAGAATCACGTTCAGGGGCACATACTTCTCCCCGGCGATGGCAAAGATTTCCTTGGTCTCCGGGTAGATGGTGGCGGAAATCTTTAAGCCGTCAAACATTCCCAGCAGCGGGATGGAGAGCGTCCAGTTGCCGTGCATCCCGGGGCCAGTGACTTTCATGGTTGCTGATTTCTGTCCAGCCATCTCGCTGCCAAACTGGAAGTGAGGCTGGAAGGCGATGTCGATCTGGATATCCGTGTCCGGAGCCAGGCTCCACTGGAACGGTCCCGCCTGCCCGTCCTGATAGCTGATCCTGGTCTTGACCGGCTGTATCGGTCCGAGGTTTGGAGTGGTCTTACTGCCCGGGCTGTTCTTGCTGGGCGCTTGCACGGCCCCCATCTCGCGGAACTCGGCAACGCGGAACGGGCCTTTGGGGATTTGCACGGTCACGTAGCCGGCGGCGGAGGTGGTGAGGTGAAGCGTCTTTTTCATCATGTCGCCGTCCCAGACTTCCCCGAAGTCGAAACTGTCGGGCGAGTGCGTGGGTGTATTCGGAGCCAGCTTGGCTCCTTTCGGACCAGGAGTGGGGGTGGGCAACGGGTTGGCGGTTGCCGAGGCGCTGCTGGAAGGCGAAGCCAGGGCCGGTTTCTTCGACTGGGCGCTGGGGTTGTTCGGCGGAAGGGCTTGCCCCGGTATGCCAGCCACAGCGCCGTGCAGCGGAATAGTGACGTGCCAAGCTTGAATACCCGGGCCGGTCAGGACAATGGACCCGGTCCGCGGACCAGGAGTTGAATCCTGGAAAGCTTGGGGGTTGAAGAGAATGTCGAGCTGCATCTGCTCACCGGCAGCGAAGTTCCATGTGTAAATCAGAAAGAGGCTGTTGCTTCCACCACTGGAAGGAACCGGTGTAGTCGGCGGAGTGCGTAAGGGCTGATTCTTACCTTGAGCCGGCGGCGGCACTCGGCGCAGCTCCACCGCAGAAAAAGTGCTGTGCGTAATCTGCACCGTGATCTCGCCGGAGCTCGGGGCGGTGAGCAAGAAGGTTCTTCGCGACGACGCTTTGAAGTCGATGGTCCCGAAATCCATCTGGGTTGGTGAATACGTCGGTCCAGTCAGCGCCGGCGCGGCCTTGATGGGCAACTGTGGGGCAGCCGGTGTTGGTGCAGGTGTTGGCGAGGGCTGCGGCGTGACGGCCGGCCTGGCGGTTGTCTTTCCTGGAGCAGAAGCTTGGCCGCCTGCCAGCACACCGCACGCAAGCAAGATGATCGCGAAGCAAGAAAGCGTCTTCATCTCAATTCTCCTGTTGCCAGGCACCGCGGGCCGCTCCGGTTATTGAGTCACGACTCTTCTTGGAACGGTTCAACGTCCTGCAGGTTTTTTGCTGGTTTTGGCTGTAGGTATCCAACGACCTTGATACGGGGAAGAATTTTTCCCCTATTTCCATGATGTGTCAAACCCCTTCGGCCCGGCGAGCGATAGCTGCAACCCTATACGTTGCGTCCGGAATTGCCGGGTTGAAGGCATAGTTGGGAGATCTCCAAATTACCCTTCCCCAGTTAGCTCCGGGGTTTGTGATCAGCGATATCCAGTTGTGGGTCCCGAGAGGGGATTCAGCTTTGAATCCATTCACCATTGCGCGCAGCGTAACCGTAATGACCCAATTCCCATGCGGCCCCGGACCCGTGACGTTCATGATCGCCGTTTCCACTCCGGCGACTTGGGTATCCTGAGATCTCGGGGTAAAAACGACATCAACCTGCATCTGCGTATTAGGAGCCATGTTCCACTGATACGGGCCGTTCTGCCCTTTCTGGTAGCGAATCCGTGAACGAATGCCCGGGACAGCCGTCGGCTGCGATTGCGGCGGCAGGTTCTTGCTGCCACCTGGAGGCGGTCCCAGCTCACGAAATTCGGAGACGCGGAACGGCCCGGGCGGGATGGTGAGAGATACGTATCCCGGGGAGTTGGTCAGCAACGTGAAGGTTCGAGTCACTGAAGTACCGTCGGCGACAGATCCAAAGTTCAGTTGGTCCGGCATATGCTGCGGCGTATTGGGGAGCCTGGCCGAGCTTGAGGGCAATCCAGCCGACGGAGCGGCAGGTGCTGATGCTGTTCCCGGAATCGCGGGACTGGGAGCCGGACGGTCGCCCTGCTTCTGCGGAGGCGTGGGCGCAGGTACTGCGCTCGCCTTTCCTGAAGCCGCCGGTGCGGTCGCCGCCAGGGAATACACGAGGAAGCTCAGCAGAATCTTTCCGGCGAGTGTTTTCACGTCACACCTCCTTCAAAAACGGCCAAGCATCTTTTCCGCCAGCGGGCGAAGCGTATCCATCGAGACCATGTCTTGTTGCGCCGGCACCAGGACCGTGATCGTGGCCATGCCGGTTGGCTTTTTCACGGCCATGCACTGGGTGCTGTAGGGGCCCTGCTTCGGCGGAATGAGCGCGGTGCAGAGAATGGATGATCCAAATCTCTTCGCGTCCAACTGCGCTTTAATGCTGTTGGCGCTCTGGCGCGACATCTGCTCAAGATAGCCGAGCGGATCAGCCCACTTCGGGTCGTTCGCTTTCGCAGCATCACCCGGCGAGAACATTACCATCACGGACATGTGTTTTGGCGCGGCGCCGCCGGCGCAGGTTGGTGTGGCGCCCCATTGCGCGCTCCCGGCGAATGTAACCTTGGTGCCTAATGCGCTTTCGATTTCTGCCGGAGTTAAGAGTTTGCAGGGATCAACTTGCGCGCGTGCCACCGGCACGCAAGTCATGACCAGCACGGTAACTGCGATGATGAGGCGATTCATTCGTTTCTCTCCTGATTTTTTTTTGACGAGCTTTGATGCGAAAAATTCTCCTGTGCCATGGGAAGATTATCCACCCGCCAAAAAATTTTACACGCCTAGCGTATTCCTCGTCCTCATTCGTCGCCAAATGAAAAATG